>NZ_JAKOEM010000020.1:0-86582 GCF_022321465.1 Ruegeria alba
AATGCCCCAGTTTCCCTCTCTGGCAAGGTAAGCCCAAGAAAGGGATCATCAGGCTAGGTTTCCTACCACCCCAGCCATCTCTCTCCAGATATTCACAGCAAGTAATCAGGCATCTCTAGGGACCTGAGAATGCCCCTGTTTATGCCCCACCTAGAGGGCCTCTTATCCAGGGTTATCCCTCCCCATAAATAGGTATAAGTAATGGAGAGGATGACTTAGAGAGAAGGAAGAACCTGAGTAGGGAATCCAAAGGTGGCTGCCTAACAGAAAGGTCTCGGGACAATTTCAGATCGACGCGCCCTTATGACGGACTGCGGTTCCGACGAGACCTGCGAGAATGCCTACGACGATTGCGATGGCATATTCGGCGCCCGAGATCGCAACGTGTGTCGAATGCGACCCGCCAAGCAGCAGCGGTGCAATCACTCCAACGATCCCGCCCATCACGGCAGCCGCGATCCAGTTGCGCGTCATCATTCCCAAGGCCACGCCCAGAATACCCGGCAAGCCCAGAACACTGGCGCCGATGGTGCCGAGCAGGTCCAGAGTGCTGATCATCTTTGTGTCTCCTACGAAAGGCGGGGCCCGTCCGGCGCTCGGTTCGGGCCCGGATTTAATCAGTCGGCCTCGATGCCGAGGTAGGTCTTGATCTGGGCCACGTCAATTTGACGTTCACGACCGCCGCGTTCAGTCTGGGCAAGTGTTTCGACCACGTGGCGGTATTCCTGGAGATAGCCGGGCGGAAGGTCGTGTGCGATACCTTGGTGGCAGTCTATGCAAGTCATGCCTTCATCAATGGCCTTTTGATGACTGTCGGCCGCCCGTGCCTCCTGGATGGTGAAATCCATGTATTCGAACGCGTGGCAGTTGCGGCATTCGCGCGAGTCGGTGGCCTTCATCTTCTTCCAGACGGCCGCGGCCATTTCCAGGCGGCGTTCCTCGTATTTCTCGGGGGTCGATATGGTTCCCAGCAACTCGTGGTAGACGTCCTTCACGGCCATGATCTTGGCCTTCATCTTGTACTGCCATTCGTGTGGAACGTGGCAATCCGAGCAGATCGCGCGGACACCCGAGTGGTTGTTGTAGTGAATTGTCTCGCGGTATTCGCCAAGGTTCGTTTCCATCGTGTGGCATGAGGTGCAAAACTCTTCGGTGTTGGTCAGTTCGAGCGACCAGTGGAATCCGCCCCAGAACAGGATTCCACCAATGAACCCTGCGATCAACAGAAAGCCTGTGCTGAGCACTCCGGTCGGACTCCAGAATGCGTCCCAAGCGCGGCGCAACAGGCCACGGCGGCGTGGAGGTAGTTCATCCTTTGGATCAGCCATGATGTCGTTTCCTGTGCGGTATCAGTTGGAGCTGTTTGACGGCTTGAAAGTGTTGCCGACCAGAGCAGGCGCATTGGCCTGTGGCACGTGGCACTGATTGCAGAACCAGCGCGTGCCGGCGACCGTGTCCAACTGGGTGCCATTGCGGTCCAGGTAATGGGTCATCGACAGCGTAGGCGCACCGCGTTCACCCGCGTTGGTCCAGTCGTGACAGGACAGGCATTGGTTCGCCCGCAGATCGATCTGGTATTGATCGGTCGAATGCGGGATCAGCGGTGGCTGCTGGCGATAGTTGCGGGCCTCACGCCCCTCCATCTGCCGATGAATCTCGTCGGCGGGAAGGGTCGCATTGATGTCAGCGCCGCGCAGGGTCTGCACCGGGGACGTGTTTTGCGCTGCAACCAGACCGCTGATCAGCAGGGTTGTCGCGAGGGCGGAGATGCCCGCTATGGCCGGAAATTTCATCTGCTTTCTCCGTGTTTGTCGTTCAGGCGGCCTTATCGGCGACCAGTTCGGTGTCCTTGACGTGGTTGTCGAAGCGGTGAGTGAAGGCGAAGACATCGACGGAACAGACGTCGATGCAGCGTCCGCAATTGGTGCAGTCGGGTGATAGGATCAGAGGCGTCTCGCCGGACTTGCCGCGCAGCGCGGGAGAAATAACCTGGTTTTCGGGGCAGACGGCGAAGCAGTCCATGCAGTCGTCGCAGGCGGCCCGGCCCGATGCAGAGATGCGCAGCAGGCTTTTCCGGCCTACAAGGCTGTAGAAGGCGCCAACGGGGCAGAGGTGGCCGCACCAGCCATGCCGTGCCACGACGACATCGAACAGGAAAACCGCACCGACGAGCGCCCATGCGAAACCCATGCCGAAGACTAGTCCGCGATGTAGCATGGTGATGGGGTTCACGACTTCCCAGGCAATGGCGCCGGTGAGGGCCGTGACAACAAGGACCGTACCGAGGATCCAAAGGCGGGTCGACCGCTTGGGTTGCCAGCCCTTCGGTAAGCCAAGCCTATCATGCAGCCAATGCGCCGCGTCGGTGACGGGATTGATCGGGCAGACCCAAGAACAATAGACCCGGCCGCCGACCAGCGCATAGACGGCCAGGACGATTCCGGCACCGATGATAGCGGTCAGTTCGGGCCAATGACCGGCGACCATGCTCTGCAGCAGCACGAACGGATCGGTCAGCGGCAGCACGCCAAAGGTTCGCGATCCGGCAAGGGTGCCGGTAACCCACCAAATGCCAAGCCATGGCCCCATCAGGAAGAGGAAAAGGAAGGAACTCTGTGAAAAGCGGCGCAGGATCAGCCACTTGTGGGCGCCCAGCCAGCCCTTTGCGGCGACGGCCTCTTGTCCGGTGGGCAGTTTCGTCTTGGTGCTCATTGGCTTGCCCCCGGCAGTTTGAAGGCCGGTTCAAACCCGCCGGGCGCGGCAAGGTTGTCGGTGCCCGGCCCCGGAAGGCGGTCGGGAAGGTCGATGATCCCCTCGACCAGCGGCGCGCCCTTGGCGTCCTTTTCTTCCCAGCCTTTCAGGTAGTGTTCGCCAGCGGCGCCGCGCGCCAGCCGCACGGGCAGGACCTTGATTGCGGCCTCGGGCAGGACGCAGCTTTTCTCGCAGACGCCGCAGCCGGTGCATTTGTTTGCGTGGACGGTCGGCGCAAAGATCGCGTGGTGGCCCGAGCGGTCGTTGTGCGACAGCTCGAGCGAGATTGCTTCGTCGATGACGGGGCAGACGCGATAGCAAACGTCGCAGCGCAGGCCCAGAAAGTTCAAGCAGTTCTCTTGGTCAACCAGCACGGCGGTGCCGATTCTCGCGTCGTCGATATTGGTCAGGGCGGGGTCCAGCGCGCCTGTCGGGCAGGCGGCAATACAGGGGATGTCATCGCACATCTCGCACGGCACATCGCGTGCGGTGAAAAACGGGGTGCCCGTGGCCGGGCCGTCAAAACCAAGCTCGGCAAGGCTGAGGGTGTTATATGGACAATCCCGCACGCACAGCCCGCAGCGGATGCAAGCGGCCAGAAAATCACCCTCGGGCAGCGCTCCCGGCGGGCGCAAGGCTTCAGCCGGCAGGGCGCGGGCATCTGTCACAACATAGGCAAGGCCCAGTCCCGCCACCGCGCAGCCGCCAGCCATGCGGGCGGTGTCCGTGAGGAACCTCCGGCGGGCAGGTGACATGGGGGCGGGGCTGAGCATTCTTTATTCCTTCAAAGGGGTTATGCGCGCTCGACCTTGCAGGCGCACTTCTTGAAGTCGGTTTCCTTCGACAGTGGGCAGGTCGCGTCCAGCGTCAGCTTGTTGATCAGTTGTCCCTCGTCGAACCACGGCACGAAGACCAGACCCTTGGGCGGCTTGTTGCGCCCGCGGGTTTCTACCCGGCTCAGCATTTCACCCCGGCGGGTCGAGATCATGATCTCTTGCCCGCGTCGCAGGTCGCGCGCCTGCGCATCGTCTGGGTGCATGAACACCATCGCGTTCGGGAAAGCGCGGTGCAGTTCCGGCACCCGGCGGGTCATCGATCCCGAATGCCAGTGCTCCAACACCCTGCCGGTGCACAGCCACAGGTCGTATTCATCGTCCGGAGCCTCGGCCGCCTCTTCGAAGGGTGCGAAGATGATCTTGGCCTTTCCATCCTTGTGCCCGTAGAAACGGACCTCTTCTCCGGCAGGCACATAGGGGTCATAGCCTTCGCGGAAGCGATACAGCGTTTCCTTGCCATCAACGACCGGCCAGCGCAGGCCGCGCGCCTTATGGTAGGTGTCGAAATCGGCAAGGTCGTGCCCGTGATGACGCCCGAAATCGGCATATTCCTCGAACAGCCCCTTCTGGACGTAGAATCCGAAATCCCTGCTTTCCTGGTTCTCGAACCCGTCGGCGATTTCGGAAACAGGGTAGGCATTGACTTTGCCATTCTCGAACAGGACTTGGAACAGCGTCTTGCCAGCCAGTTCGGGCTTTTGCGCCACAAGCTCCTCGCCCCAGGCTTCTTCGACGGTGAAGCGCTTGGAGAACTCCATGACCTGCCACATGTCCGAGCGCGCCTCGCCGGGGGCATCGACCTGCTGGCGCCAGAACTGGGTGCGGCGCTCCGCGTTGCCATAGGCCCCTTCCTTTTCGACCCACATAGCTGTGGGCAGGATCAGGTCGGCGGCCATGGCCGTCACGGTCGGGTAGGGGTCGGACACGGTGATGAAGTTCTCCGGGTTGCGATAGCCTGGAAAGCCTTCCTCGTTCATGTTGGGCGCGGCCTGCATGTTGTTGTTGCACTGCACCCAATAGGCGTTCAGGACGCCGTCCTTCAGCATCCGGTTCTGCAACACTGCGTGAAAGCCCGGCTTGGCAGGAATGGTACCGGCGGGGATGTTCCATGCCGTTTCGCAAATCTCGCGGTGCTTGTCGTTCATCACAACCATGTCGGCGGGCAGGCGGTGGGCAAAGGTGCCCACTTCGCGCGCGGTACCGCAGGCAGACGGCTGCCCGGTCAGCGAGAAGGGCGAGTTGCCGGGTTCGGAAATCTTGCCAGTCAGGAGGTGTACATTGTACATCAGCCCGTTCACCCAAGACCCGCGCGTGTGCTGGTTGAAGCCCATCGTCCACAGCGACATCACCTTGCGGTTCGGGTCGGCGTATTGCTGCGCCAAGCGTTCCAGCTGGTGCACGGGCACGCCCGAGATCTCGGATGCCTTTTCCACTGTGTATTCGGCAACCGAGGCGGCATATTCCTCGAAGGTCATTGGGGTCAGCTTGCCCGAATCCGGGTTGGCGGCCGCCTGTTGCAGTTCGTGTTCAGGACGCAGGCCATAGCCGATGTCGGTATCGGTCTTCGTGAAGTTGACGTGCTTGTTGACGAAGTCCCAGTTCACCGCGTCGTTCTGGATGATGTAATTCGCGATGTAGTTCAGGATCGCAAGGTCCGACTGGGGCGCGAACACGATTCCGTTGTCGGCCAGTTCGAACGACCGGTGCTCGAAGGTCGACAGCACGTGCACCTCGGCGCCCGGCTTGGTCAGGCGCGTGTCGGTCAGGCGCGACCACAGGATCGGGTGCATCTCGGCCATGTTGGAGCCCCACAGCACGAAAGTGTCCGCGTGTTCGAGGTCATCATAGCACCCCATGGGTTCGTCTATGCCGAAGGCGCGCATGAAGCCCACCACGGCTGAGGCCATGCAGTGACGAGCGTTCGGATCGATGTTGTTCGATCGCAACCCGGCCTTCATAAACTTGGCCGCGGCATAGCCTTCCCACACGGTCCACTGCCCCGATCCGAACATTCCCACCGAGGTCGGACCCTTCTTGGACAGCGCCTCTTTCCACTTCTGCGCCATGATATCGAAGGCTTCGTCCCAGCTGACTGGTTCGAATTCGCCGTTCTTGTCGTAGATGCCGTTCGTCTTGCGCAGCAGCGGCATGGTCAGGCGGTCCGATCCGTACATGATCTTGGACAGGAAATAGCCCTTGATGCAGTTCAGGCCGCGGTTCACCGGTGCGTCCGGGTCGCCCTGTGTGGCGACGACGCGCCCTTCCTTTACCCCTACCAGAACCGAGCAGCCCGTGCCGCAGAAGCGGCAGGGGGCCTTGTCCCAGCGGATGCCGGCGGCGGCGGTTTGTGCAACCGCAGGACCGGTCGCAAGCGGAATGCCAACTGCGGCTGCGGTGCTGGCTGCGGCGGTGGCTTTCAGGAAAGCCCGGCGTGAGTCCGAGATGGTCATGTCAGTTCTCCGGCTGGGTAGCGGCGAGCTCGGCTCGCGGTGAGAGGTCTTCGAAATGGTGGTAGTTGAGCGTCAACGAGATGACGCCTGGAATCTGGTGTAGCGCCATGATGGTGTCCGAGGCATAGGTGTCGCCGGTGTCCTCGACGACGACGACAAGGCGACCGTCCTCGGTTCCGGCGTGAATTTCGACGCCGTTCATTTCCTCGATCCGGGGGCGGGTCGCAGTCAGCACCTCTGGCGCGACATGGACAAGGCATCCGCAGATGTTCATGCTGTGATCTCCGTTTTGGCGGGCTTGGGGCGCTCGAAAGCGACAGATTGGGCCGGGCAGGTGAAGGCGCATTCGCCGCAGCCGGTGCACTGCTCCTGGTCCAGAACTGGGACTGCGCGCCCTCCAGTTTGCAGGCGGAATCGGATTGCGCGGTGTTCGCAGGCATCTTCGCAGGTGCGGCAGGAAATCCCCCGAAAAGATAGGCAGGTTTTCAGGATCGTGGCCCGCCAGGGCCAGTCAACCTGATCCTCGACCGCCAATGCCCCGGTTGGACAGGCCTGCGCGCAGTCGCCGCAGAACGTGCAGGGGCCGTGGTAAAAATCCAGTTTCGGCCCGCCGGACGCTGCGTGGCGGACGATGCGTTGCGGACATGCGCGAGAGCAATGGCCGCAATCGTCGCAAAGACGGTCAAACTCCGGCTGCGCACCGGGCGGACGTATGACCGGTTCGCGGCTTTCCCGGAAAGCTCCTCGCAGAATGTCGCGTCGGCTGTGCTTAGGCATCAAGGTCTTGTCCATCCCGTATTGCGAACCGAAACACGTTCCGTGCCACTGCCGCTTGATCGGAACGTGCGCATGGTGAATTTCGGGGCACTTTCGGGCGAAGTGCCGCTTGATCATTCTTATTGTCGCTGGAGCGCCCACGAATTGACTTAAGTCATTTTCCAAATCAATTCGGATAATTGCATGTGATTGTTGGCATGCGGCTCTCGAGGCGCGATGGACTACGGTCAATTGGTCCATCTCTGACATGCCTCGGACAAGACAGGTATCCGGGGCCTGCTTTCGCCATGTTGTGCAGAGCAAGCCTTCCTACCCAACGCGGTGAATGCTTGGAATCCGCTTGACCTTCATGTACTTTCTCAAATGCAAGATCCTTTTGATCGCGTCCGCTTTGGGCTGGGACCGGCATCCTGTGTCAAGAGCCTGAACGGTAGCTGAGGGTCGTCCACCTTTGCAGGTTTGATGCTTCAACTACGAAGCCTGCGCTGCCTCCAAAAGTCCTCAATCTACCTGATTCTAAGGCTGTAGGCCTCACTCGCGAGTTGCGCATTCAGGGTTGCCTCAGATCGCCCTGTCCGGGCTTCCTGTTCCAGGAGACGCTGAACTTACCCATCGCAGGTCTTTTGTTCCTTCTCATAGACCGCCCAGCACAAGTCGGGGACCTGCCGCCCGAGGCTCGCGGGATTCTCCAGTGGGGGCGCCAATTGCCATGATGATCCGGGGCTGTTTCGAGAAATCGGCAGGGTAATTAGAAAAAATGATCCGTATTTCCTAGCCGGTCGTAAACTGCTTATGTTGACACAGATCCTTGAAACCCCTCGAAGCGTTCAGCGTGCAAGCTTTGCGCGCGGTCACGAAAGAGCAACTGTGTCTCAAAGCAATATCGAGATCTCGGAACAGACCCAATGGATGATCGCCGTCCGAGACAACCGTGATCGCGCCGCATTCGCCGCGCTGTTTGATTTCTTCGCGCCGCGGCTCAAGGGGTTCATGATGCGGTCCGGCCTATCGGCGCATCAGGCCGAGGAAATCGTACAGGATGTCATGCTGACGATCTGGCGCAAGGCGGCGATGTTCGATCCGCATCGGGCGCAGGTGTCCGCGTGGATATACCAGATTGCCCGAAACCGACAGATCGACATCGCGCGCAAGGAGCGTCGCCCGATGCCCGAAGAGTTGAAAGAAGAGCCGGGCACTGAAGCGGACGCGAGCCAGATACTGGGTCTGGAACAGGAAGCCGGACGCTTGAAGCAAGCACTTACCAAACTAAAACCCGAACAACGCGAAATGATTGAAAAGGCCTATCTTGGCGAGCTGACCCATCAGGAGATCAGCGCTCAGACCGGCCTTCCATTAGGAACCATAAAGTCACGTATTCGGCTTGGGCTGGAACGACTTAGACACGAGTTGAAGGACCTCAAGCAATGAGTGCCATAACCCATCATATCCCCGACGCAATGTTGGCGGCCTATGCAGCGGGCAACCTGCCGCATGCTTTTGCTGTTGTGGTGGCAAGCCATGTGTCGCTTTGCGAACAATGCCGCGTCGCATTGGAAGCGCATCAGGCGGTCGGCGGTGCAGTTTTGGAAGAAATCGCCGCAGTAGCTGTGTCGTCCTCGCTGAAGAATGACATCCTGGCCCAGCTTGACGCACCCTTTAGGCCTGAACCAGTCTACGAGCGCAACGGGATTTATCCCGGCCCGGTGATAGAGGCGCTGAAAGGCCGTGCGCCGAGGTGGAAAAAGCTGGGTATGGGTGTGCGTCAGGATATCCTTACAGCTGATACCAATGGTTCGGTGCGATTGCTCTATATTCCACCAGGGCAGGCAGTGCCGGACCACAGCCATAGCGGGTTGGAGCTAACTCTTGTGCTGCAGGGCAGTTTTAGCGACGAGACCGGCCGGTTCGGGGTCGGCGATCTCGAGATCGCAGATGAAGATCTGGAACACACGCCAATTGCCGATGATGGCGAAGCCTGTATTTGTCTGGCTGCCACCGACGCACGATTGCGGTTTCGCGCGCTGGTGCCTCGTCTTTTGCAACCCTTGTTCCAGATCTAGGTATCAAAGACTGGACGTCACCTTCTTGAAGCCATCGGATTTCCGGTGGTTTCTTTTTTTACAATGCCTTGCATCACAAAGCTGTGAGGTGGTGATCCAAAGACGGGGCGCTGCGTAACCCCTATACGAACAACAATTCAGTCCGGGTAATTACACCCATCGCCAAGGAGAGCCAGAATGAAGATGACGATCAAGACTACCATTGCTGCCGCCGCGCTCAGTGTTTCCGCCGCCTCCGCACAGGCCAACACAATCGTCGATATCGCCGCCGGAGACGAGCGCTTCTCGACCCTGGTCGCCGCCGTAACCGCAGCAGGCCTCGCTGAAACACTGTCCGGCCCGGGCCCGTTCACTGTCTATGCCCCGGTGAATGACGCTTTTGCGGCCTTGCCGGAAGGCACGGTCGAAACTCTGCTCAAGCCCGAAAACAAGGATCAGCTGACCAACGTGCTGTTGTATCACGTTGATGACCGTAAACTGACGGCAGAAATGATCCCTGCCGGCTCGAACTATTTCAAACCCATCCTGGCAAGCGGACGCCTTTGCATCACTGCTGGCGCAGAGGGTGTGAGCATCGCGGATGGGACGGGCGAAGTGGCCAACGTGATCATCGCGGATATCCAGGCCGACAACGGCGTGATCCATGTCGTGGATAAGGTGCTTTTGCCCGGCGCGCGTCCGGCCTGTCACTGACGACGACCGCTCGGCCAATTGTGGCCGGTCGTCTGAATACGCAACAGGGCTGCCGGCGATCCGGCAGCCCATTTCTGTGCTTGATCATGGGGTTTGCCTTTACTTGCCCCGGAAAACCAGCCAATCCGGCAAAATCGCCAATGTCTTGATCGCCCAAGAGAACGGCGCTGGAAAATCGGTGCGAAAACGCCGCTTTCTCATCGCCTTTAGTACACGGGACGCAGCTTTGTCAGCGGTCATCAGCATCGGCATCCGAAAGCTGTTTTTCTGTGTCAGCCGGGTTTTGACGAAACCGGGATTTACGAGCCGTACAACAACGCCCGTATCCTTGAGATCAAATCGCATGGTTTCCGCCAGACTGATCAGTGCCGCCTTGCTGGCCCCATAACCGATGGCGCTTGGCAGTCCCCGGTAGCCAGCCAGCGATCCTATCAGGGTGATATCGCCCTGGCCGTTTTCGAGAAATCGCGGCACGATTTCGCCCAGCACGCGGAGCGCCCCGCTGAAATTGACCTCACACATCATCAGCGCAGCCTCGCTGTCCCACTGTGTCGTGTGCATCGGTTCATATGCGCCGGCATTGTAGATCACGCCATCCACGTCGCCGATAACGGCGACGGCTTGGCGCACCGCGTCAGCGTTGGTGACGTCCAGCGGAAGCACGCGCGCGTTTTCCAGATCGGCACACAACTCGTCGAGCCGCTGTTTGTTGCGCGCAGACAGCACCAGATGCGCCCCCGCTGCGTTCAACTGCCTTGCAAGGGCACGCCCCATGCCTTCGCTGGCTCCGACGAGCCAATATGTCTTGCCGGAAAGTTCGGTCATTCGGAAGCCCTGCCCAGATTCTGGCTGACGGTTATCGCTTTCGTAGGGGCGGGCTGCCTTTTGAGGAAGGGTGCGCGCTTTAAATAGAGTTTCGCAGCCTGCCAATGGATCAGCGCGAGGACTCGCAGCGCGCCAAACGGGCGCCGGGCCGCTGCCCACATCAACGACTTGTCCGTCGCGATGCGGCGATGACCCGACAAGGTTGCCAAGACGCCTTTGTCCCCATCTTCAAAGGAAATGCGGATGTCGATCTTCGTTTCGCTGATGTTGAAATTGAACCGGTAGACTCCGGAAACCCTTTGAAACGGAGAGACATGCATAATCTTCTCGGCGATCAGCGTGTCAGCAGGCCGGATTGTGCGAAAGTCCTCATGCGCGCAGAAATAGCAATGCCGCTGGCCAAAGGTATTGTTGACCTCGGCAACAAATGCGCGCGGGGTCCCGTCGATTAATGCGATCCAGAAGCTGACAGGATTGAAATGGAACCAGAGAAAACTCGGTTGCGTCAGCAGCAGAAGTTGGGCCGCCTCGGACTGGAAGCCCCGACTGTCCAGCACCTCCCTGAACCATGCCATTCCCTGTCCGCCTCTGCGAGCCCCGCCGTGGTGGCGGTCCCACAGTGACCAGAGGTTGAAGCGATTGCGAGACATCAGCCGTGGCGTCGCTTCTTCTAGATCGGTCAGCACGAAATCGACGCCATAGCTGAACACGTTTTTCAGCGTGCCGCGTCTGGCGTGAAGGGTCCGGGCCTGGATGTGTTCCATCTGCATAAAAGCATTACGCGCAGGCGTCTTGGATGGATCAATGTCAATCTGAATCTTTTTTATCATTTTCGCGGCAGATCTGATCCAACCTGAGAGCTGGTGCGTAAATGCTTAAAGACGTTGGAAACACGAGGACGGAATGTTTGATCAGACCCAGGGGCCGCGTAAAAAGATCGCCATAATCGGAGGCGGCATCTCTGGCCTTTCCGCCGCGTATTACCTTACGCCATATCACGATGTCACCCTGTTCGAGGCCGCGCCCAGGCTCGGCGGGCATGCGCGCACCGTGATGGCAGGCAGGAATGGCGACCAACCGGTCGATACCGGGTTCATCGTTTTCAACTACGTGACCTATCCTTACCTGACACGCTTATTTCGCGAGCTCGACGTGCCGGTCATCAAAAGTGAGATGAGTTTTGGTGCCAGCATCAACGACGGTTGGCTGGAATATGGCCTGTCGAACATGGGCGCGATCACGGCACAGAAAAGCAACCTGCTGCGCCCGCAATTCTACAAGATGATCGCCGACATCATCCGGTTCGGAAAGAACGCAGAAGCTGCTGCTAAGGATGATGGCAAAACCATCGGGCAACTCGTTGACGATCTGGGATTGGGGGACTGGTTTCGAAACAACTATCTGATGCCGATGTGCGGAGCGATCTGGTCGACACCAATGGGCGAGATTGATCAATTTCCGGCGAAATCGCTGGTGCGGTTCTTCCGCAATCACGCTCTTCTGGCGGGTGCCGGTGAACATCAATGGTGGACCGTCAAGGGCGGAAGCATCGAGTATGTGCGCAGGTTGGAGGCAGCACTGATCGCTCGGGGCTGCACGATCCGCACCAACACGTCCGTCCGACATGTTCAAAGAGATGCCTTCGAGGTTCGCATCGTCGCTGGCGGTGATGCCCCGGAGTCCTTTGATGAAGTGGTTCTGACCTGCCATTCCGACCAGGCCCTGGGCATGCTGGGGGAGGACGCCACCCGTGCCGAGCTGGAGGCACTGGGTTCCATCCGTTATCAGCCCAACACCGCCGTCTTGCATTGTGACACACGACAGATGCCTAGGCGCCGGGCCTGCTGGTCAAGCTGGTCCTACCGCTCTCAGGAGGGCAGTATCGGCGTCACCTACTGGATGAACAAGCTGCAGAGCATCCCTCAGACTGATCCACTGTTTGTCACCCTGAACCCATCGATCGAGATCCCTCAGGAGGCGATCTATGACGAGGTGGAGTTTGCCCATCCTGTCTTTGACAGCGCCGCTTTGAAGGCCCAGCAGGCCATTCGGGAGATGCAGGGCCTCAATCGGACCTGGTTTGCAGGCGCCTGGAACCGGCACGGTTTCCACGAGGATGGCATTGCCAGCGCCCTGCGTGTCGTGCGTGGGCTCAATGAACGTCACCAATTCAAAGGAATGGAAAATGCGCTTCACCAACAAGGCCTTGAGATCGAATTTCCTGTCGACCTGCGAGCAACTGCGTGACGGCCAACTGACCCTGCGAACGCCAGAGGGCGAACTCTATCGCTTCGGCCATACCGGGCCAGAGGTCGAAATGGTTATTCGTGATTGGTCTGCCGTGTCCGCCATGGCCGCACATGGGCAGGTCGGCCTGGGTGAAAGCTATGTTCATGGACTTTGGGACACATCCTCGATCGAGGGGCTGATGACCGTCGCGATGAAAAATCGCGAGCATTTTGGGGCATATGATAAGGCCAGTCCACTCAACAAGGCCAAGTTCCGGCTTGTAGACACAGTCCTCAGAGCGAATTCACGGAGCGGCGCGCGCAAGAATATCCGCTCTCACTATGACGTGGGCAACGAGTTTTATGCGCTGTGGCTGGATGAGGGGATGACATATTCGTCTGGGTTGTTCGACCTGACCGACGATGACCTGGCTCACGCTCAAACCCGCAAGAATGCGCGCGCCCTGTCGCGATTGGCATCCGGGGACCGCTTGCTTGAAATAGGCTGTGGTTGGGGCGGTTTCGCCGAGCAGGCCAGCACACATGGATATGATGTCACTGGTGTCACGATTTCCCGAAACCAGCACAGCTATGCAGAATGCCGCCTGGATGGGCGCGCGGACATCCAGTTGAGCGATTACCGTGACATCAATGGCCGGTACGACAACATCGTGTCGATCGAAATGGTAGAGGCGGTCGGAGCACGCTATTGGCCAAGCTACTTTGCCACCCTCAAACGCAATCTGGCCGAGGGCGGGCGCGTACTGTTGCAGGCGATCACCGTCAAGGACAGTTTCTTTGAGACCTACAAGAACTCGTCCGACTATATCCGCCAATATGTCTTTCCCGGGGGCATGCTGCTGTCGGACAGCGTGATCGCGACCCAAGCCAAGGGCGCGGGCCTTGCGGTGCGCGACAATTTCGCCTTTGGGCAGGACTATGCCAGAACCTGCCGTATTTGGGCCGAACGCCTGAGTGCTCAAAAGCGACAGATATCCGATTTGGGATATGGCGAAGGATTCTTCCGGAACTGGCACTACTATCTTGAAATCTGTGCCGCGTCCTTTGCCGTGGGGCACACCAACGTCGTTCAGGTGGAGCTCGCTCATGCGTAGCCTCTTGATCGTTATGGCCACGCTGCTTGTTCCCTTTGCTGCGCTGGCCTCTACCATCACTTCAGCTCTGCCGGGGGCGGAACTGCGCGGTGCAGCGACTTTTCGTTATGTCGGTTTCCCACTCTACGAGGCGCAGCTGTACACTAGGTCAGGCGCCCCGTTGGATTGGAGCAAGGATTTCGCGCTTGAACTGAAATACATGCGCGACCTGACCGGAAAAGACCTGGTCGAAGGTACCATGCGCGAGCTGAATCGCACCGGAGTCGACCTGCCGGTACGCGGACAGCTTGAGAAGTGCTTCCGCGATGTGAGCAAGGGCGACCGCTATGTCGCCGTGTCCAGCGGAAAGAACCAGATCGGGTTCTGGTTGAATGGGAACAGGGTATGCACACTCAGCTACCCCGAGATCAAAACCTACTTCATGGCGATTTTTCTGGGTGAGAACACACGGTCGAGCTCCTTTACTCGGAAACTGAAGGGCGAGTGATGATTTACCCGCGTGTCAGCCTCTATGCGCTGATGCTGGCCGCGGCCGGCATCCCTCTCTATATACATCTGCCTAGGTTTGCTTCGGTGGAGCTTGGCATTGGTCTTGGTGCGATCGGTGCGATCCTGTTGGCGATACGGTTGGTTGATCTTGTCCAGGACCCGCTGATCGGCTGGGCGATCGACCGATGGCCACGCGCTCAAAGCCTGTTTGCCGTGGCTGCCGCCCTTGGGTTGGCGATCGGCTTTCCGTTGCTTTTTGCGACGCAACCGGGGTCAAGCGTTGTGGCGCGTCTTTTGGTGATCCTTGTGCTGCTGTTCTCGGCATATAGCTTGGGCATGATCTTGCTCTATGGGCGCAGCGCAACCCTGGCTGCGGAGCCCACA
The DNA here is from genome assembly GCF_022321465.1 of Ruegeria alba. Classification (NCBI taxonomy): domain Bacteria; kingdom Pseudomonadati; phylum Pseudomonadota; class Alphaproteobacteria; order Rhodobacterales; family Roseobacteraceae; genus Ruegeria; species Ruegeria alba. Next base: position 14,609 of record NZ_JAKOEM010000020.1, read on the forward strand.
CCGCGCGAATTGATGCGGCTGGCGGCGTATCGCGAGGCCGGTATGTTGGCGGGAGTGATCGTTGCGGCCATTGCTCCGGCGATCCTGGTCACTCTGGGAGCAGCCGAACAAGGTTATGGTGCGTTTGGACTGTTTCTCGGAGCTATCGCATTGGGCACTGCGGTGCTTACTTTACCAATTTGGCGCCGGGAACCGCTCCAGGCGGAACGTCTTTCACTCGTTGGTCTTCGTCAGGCTGGGGCTATGCGGCTTTTGACCCTTGCCTTGGTGAATAGCCTGCCGGTGGCGATTACTTCTACCTTGTTCCTTTTCTTCGTCGAGGACCGCCTACAGCTGGCAGGCAAAGCAGGCCCCTTGTTGATCCTATTCTTTCTCAGCGCGGGTTTCAGCGTGCCGTTTTGGGTGTGGACAAGCCAAAAGATGGGGGCGAAAGCGACGCTGATGATCGCCATGCCGTTGGCCATTCTAGGCTTTGTCGGTGCAGCGTTCCTAGCTCCCGGTAACCTGATCGGATTCGCTGCGATTTGCCTGGCCTCCGGCGCCGCTCTGGGAGCCGACATGGTCATTCTGCCGACCATGTTTTCGGTGGCACTGACAAAAGCGGGGCTCGAAGCGTCGGCGGCCTTCGGTATCTGGTCCTTCGCAGGCAAGCTTGGCCTTGCATTGGCTGCGTTCCTAACGTTGCCGTTGCTTGAGTTCAGCGGTTTTGTACCGGGCGCGTCAAACAGCGCCGCCGCGTTGGGTGCGCTCAACGTCTCTTACGCCGTCTTCCCATGTCTCCTGAAACTTGGCGCATTGGCACTTGTTCTTGCGCTTCCCACAGAGAACCAAATCGCATGAAGCTTCTCACCACTCTGCTAGTTCTGGTCATTCTGATCATGGCCGCAAAATCCCTGTTTCTGAGCTTTCGGGCGCAGAAACCGTCCAATTATGCCGACACCGGGCCCGTCTTTACCCTAAAGACCCATCTTTCGGGCGAGTTCTTGTCCGAGGGCCTGATTTATGGGCCGACCGGCAAGATGACCAACAGTTTCGTAGCCCGGATGGTTGGTGAGTGGGATGGGGACACTGGTACGTTGAGCGAGGAATTCACCTATTCCAACGGCAAGCAGCAAAGCCGCAAATGGTTCCTGAAGCTTGGCGAGGGCAACAGCTTCACGGCAATCGCCGATGACATTGTCGGAGAGGCCAGGGGCACCATGTCCGGAGCGACCGTCAAGATGGAATACCAGATCGTTTTGCCAGAAGACGCGGGCGGGCATCGCCTGTTCGCGACCGACTGGCTATATCTTACCGAAAATGGTGTCATCATGAACAAATCCGAGATGCGCAAGTTCGGTATCAAGGTGGCAGAACTGATTGCAACCATACGCCCGAATCCCGGTGAAGGACGCTGATCGCCCACCTAAGCGCGCGCACGGAGAAATCGGCATGTCACACCAGAAAACACCCTATCTCGCCGTTGCGGTGACGCTGGCTTCGATCGCGTTTGCCCTGTCGCCGCTGATGACTCGCGAGTTTGCAGGTTTTCGCCCCGAGCAGTTTCCCGTGGTCTTGGACTTCTGGCCGGTTCAGCCCGCGGGCTGGGCGTTTGGCATCTGGGGAGTGATCTATGTCTGGTTGATTCTTGGGGCGATTTGGGGGCTTGTGAACGCGCGGCGCGATTTCGACTGGGAGCGTATGCGGGCGCCGCTATTGGTGAGCCTTGGTCTGGGAACCTTCTGGATCGCGGTGGCCAACGCGTCGCCGCTGCTTGCAACGTTCATGATCGGTGCAATGGCGGCGTTTGCTATTGCCGCCATGCTGCGCGCAGGAACCACGGCCGCTATTTGGCAAGCTGCGCCGGTGGCGCTCTATGCGGGATGGTTGACGGTGGCAACCGGCGTGGCGACGGGCGTGGTTCTCGGCGGTTACGGTGTTCTGACCGCTCAAGTATCGGCTCTGGTGATGCTTGTGGCAGTCCTGGTCGTCGCCTTGATCGTCCAGAGCGCGCGGCCAGCTGAATGGGCCTATCCGCTCGCAGTCATTTGGGCGCTTGCTGGAGTTATCGCGGCAAATGTCGCGTTAGCAAACTGGTCGGTGATTTTGCTGGCCACAGTCGGGATCGTGGCGCTGGCGCTTGGCTTCTTGCTGCGCGGAGGACCGCGTAGCTTGCGGTGGAAGAATTAGGGGTGAATTCTAGCGCTCTGCGAGCGCCTCATTCGCGAAGTTCGTCGGCGCCCACGCCCCAAAGGTTTTCCTTTGGGGCCCAGCCGCGATACCCGCCGGCAGAAATACGGCACCAGTCCTGTGTGCAACTACCCAATCGGGCCACCACGCCCATCTCAAAATGGGCGGCGACTTGAGAGGCCGGGTCGGGGCGAGCGTAGAGTGGCATCATGTCCCTTTCCACAAGCACCGTACGTACACCCGACAGCAGCGCATAGTGAACCCAGCCGCCAGCGCCGTCTCGATCCTGGACCTTGCGCCAATGTCCATGTTCGGCAGTAATCTGCAAAGGCATATCGCGCCGCTTGAACACCCAGTCGATCCGATGGGTCAGCGACGGGCCGCGCCGAACGTTACCTTCGTTCGCCTTCATCGAAACAAATCGGGGAATCGGCAGATTGGTCACCGTGCCACGCTTGGCTTCTTCCGCTACCGGAGCGCCTGGTACCATGGCTATGAATGTCGAAAGGATAGCCGCCACCAATGGGCGCATGAAACTGCTGTAACCTGTCACTGTCTGCCTGCCGGAATGTCTGCCTGCTCAATCGGAAAAAGCCTGCGTCATTTGCGCATGGGGTTCTTGTGCCCCGCTCTCTCCTGCGCCACGATGCCATGGCGCGCACCGAATTGCAAAGCCGTGGGAGAGCTCAAGTGCCAAGAGAACGTCTGAGTGTTGTCGTAACGCGACGGTTGCCCGAGGTGGTGGAAACCCGCCTGAGCGAACTGTTCAATGTCCGCCTGCGGGATGACGACACGCCAATGTCGCGGGACGAGCTGGCCGCGGCCCTGCGCGAGGCCGATGTGCTGGTGCCGACGCTGAACGACCGCATCGACGCGGGCCTGCTGGCGCAGGCGGGCGAGCGGTTGCGGCTGATCGCCAATTATGGGGCCGGGGTCGATCACATTGACGTGGCCACGGCACGTCAGCGCGGCATTCTGGTTTCGAACACGCCGGGTGTGCTGACCGACGACACCGCCGACATGACCATGGCGCTGATTCTCGCCGTCACCCGCCGCATCCCCGAAGGGCTGGCGGTCATGCAAAAGAACGAATGGACCGGCTGGGCGCCCACCGCGCTCTTGGGCGGGCGCGTCGGTGGACGTCGGCTTGGCATTCTTGGCATGGGCCGCATCGGTCAGGCGGTGGCCCGTCGCGCCAGTGCCTTTGGCATGCAGATCCACTATCACAACCGCCGCCGGCTGCGGCCCGAGGTCGAGGATGCACTGGAAGCGACCTGGTGGGACAGCCTTGACCAGATGATCGCCCGGATGGACGTGATCTCGGTCAACTGCCCGTCGACGCCCTCGACCTTTCACCTGATGAACGCGCGGCGTCTGAAGCTGATGAAACCCTCGGGTGTCATCGTCAACACCTCGCGTGGTGAGGTGATCGACGAGAATGCGCTGACCCGGATGATTCGCGCGGGCGAGATTGCGGGGGCGGGGCTGGACGTCTACGAACACGGCACCCAGGTGAACCCGCGTCTGCGCGAATTGCCCAATGTCGTGCTGTTGCCGCATATGGGCTCGGCCACGCTGGAGGGGCGGATCGAGATGGGCGAGAAGGTGATCATCAACATCAAGACCTTCGCCGATGGTCACCGGCCGCCCGATCAGGTGGTGCCGGCGATGCTGTGAGCTGCCAAGGTGGATAGAGCCGAACAGCCTTAGATTGTATCGTCCCCGTATCGCTGTCAGGATGAACGCGGTAACGCGACAGCAGGGAGAGTGACGATGCGAACGGGTATGATGGCGGGCCTCTGGCTTTCGGCGCTGGCGGCAGGGGCCGCAATGGCGCAGCAAGAGGCCGACACGGTGGCGCCCGAAGGCGCGGCAGCAGGTCAGGTCAGGCCGTTCTCTGCCGTGGTCGAGGCCGCCCAGGCGGCCAAGGAGGCAGGACAGCCGGTCGAGGCACAGAACTGGATGGTTTCCGCCGCCAACCCGCTTGCGGTCATGGCCGGGGGTAATGTGCTGCGCCAGGGGGGCACTGCCGCCGACGCGATGGTGGCCGTGCAGACCGTCCTGGGCCTTGTCGAGCCGCAAAGCTCAGGGCTCGGCGGCGGGGCCTTTCTGGTCTGGTATGATGGCAACACCGGTCAGATGACCACGCTCGACGCCCGCGAAACCGCCCCGCGCGAGGCAACGCCGACCCTGTTTCAGGACGAGACCGGCGCACCGCTGAAATTCTTTGACGCGGTGGTTGGTGGCCTCTCTGTCGGCACGCCGGGCACGCCCGCCTTGCTGGAAGAGGCGCACCGCCGCTGGGGACGGGCCAATTGGGGCGCGCTGTTTGGCGATGCGATCTGGCTGGCCGAAAACGGGTTCACCGTCTCGCCGCGCCTTGCCGGTCTGGTCGAGGGGGACGCCGAAAGGCTGGGCCGTTTCCCCGAAACGGCGGCCTATTTCCTGCCCGGCGGCACCGCCATCAAGGCCGGTGACACGCTGAAGAACCCCGCCTATGCCGCCACCCTGCGCGCACTGGCCAGCGATGGCGCTTCGGCCTTTTACAGCGGCCCCATCGCCGCCGATATCGTGCGCACCGTCCGCAGTGCCGAGGGCAATCCGGGCGTGCTGTCGGGCGCCGATCTGGCGCTTTACCAGGTGATCGAACGCGAACCGGTCTGTGCCAGCTATCGCGCCTTTGAGGTTTGCGGCATGGGGCCGCCCTCGTCGGGTGCGCTGACCGTAGGCCAGATCCTGGGTATGCTCGAACACCACGACCTGGCGGCGCTGGGCGCCGAAAACCCCGAAAGTTGGCGGCTCATCGGCGATGCCTCGCGCCTCGCCTTCGCCGACCGGGGCCGCTACATGGCTGACAGCGACTTTGTCCCGATGCCCACCAAGGGGCTGGTCGACCCGGCCTATCTGAAATCGCGCAGCGAGTTGCTCGCCGGCCCCAACGCGCTCGAGAGCGCAGACCCCGGCAACCCGGAGTTCGACCATGCCTCGAACTGGGCCGATGACATTTCCATCGAGTTGCCTTCGACCTCACATATCTCGATCGTGGACCGCTATGGCAACGTGCTGTCGATGACCACCACCATCGAAAACGGCTTTGGCTCGCGGCTGATGACGAACGGGTTCCTGCTCAACAACGAGCTGACCGATTTCTCGTTCAAGACCCATGCCGACGGCGTACCCATCGCCAACCGGCTGGAGCCGGGCAAGCGCCCGCGCTCCTCGATGGCGCCCACCATCGTCACGCAGGATGGTAAGCCGGTTCTGGCCATCGGCTCGCCCGGCGGCAGCCGTATCATCGGCTATGTCGCCCAGTCGATCATCGCCTGGGCTGATTGGGGCATGAACGTGCAACAGGCGCTGAACGCGCCGCATCTGGTCAACCGCTTCGGCACCTATGACCTGGAAGAGGGCACCGATGCGGCAGCGATGGAAGAGGCGCTGACCGGCTTCGGATACAAGGTCTCGGTGCGGGCGCTGACTTCGGGCCTGCATGCCATCGAGATCGGTGAAACCCTCAAGGGTGCTGCCGATACCCGCCGCGAAGGCATCGCCATGGGCGAATGAGCCGGTCGGGGTTTGTGGGTATTGACCCGCAAGCCCCCGGCTCTCTACTTAACACATGAACCTTGGCGGGGCTGGCCCGCCGGGGCCAATGGGGGGACAGACATGGCTCAGATCACCGCATTGCCGCGTAACGAGACCGGCATCGAAACCGTGATCGGTATCCTGAAACAGCGCTTCGGTGATCGGGTACAGACCGGCCAGGCGATCCGCGAACAGCATGGCCACACCACCACCTGGATCGAGAACCAGCCGCCCGATGCGGTGGTCTTTCCCACCTCCACCGCCGAAGTGTCCGAGATCGTCAAGACCTGCGCCGAACACAAGGTGCCGGTCATCCCTTTTGGCACCGGCACTTCGCTCGAGGGGCACGTGAACGCACCCGCCGGGGGCATCTCGGTCGACCTGATGCAGATGAATAATATTCTCGCCGTGCACGCGGGCGATCTGGATTGCGTGGTCCAGCCCGGCGTCACCCGCGAACAGCTCAACACCCATCTACGCGACCAGGGCCTGTTCTTTCCCATCGACCCCGGCGCGAATGCCTCGCTGGGTGGCATGGCATCGACCCGGGCCAGCGGCACCAACGCGGTGCGCTATGGCACGATGAAGGACAATGTCCTGGCGCTCGAAGTGGTGATGCCAGACGGCGAGGTGATCCGCACCGCGCAACGGGCCAAGAAGACCTCGGCAGGCTATGACCTGACCCGGCTGATGATCGGCGCCGAGGGCACTCTGGGCATCATCACCGAGATCACGCTGAAACTGCAGGGCATCCCCGAGGCGATCTCGGCCGCCCGCTGCTCCTTCCCGACGGTCGATGCCGCCTGTCAGGCGGTGATGACGACGATCCAGTTCGGCATCCCGGTGGCGCGGATGGAACTGCTCGATGTGATTGCGGTGCAGGCGGTCAACGCCCATTCCAAGCTTGACCTGCCGGAAACGCCGCTGTTGCTGCTGGAGTTCCACGGCTCCGAGGCGGGCGTCGCCGAGCAGGCCGAATTGTTTGGCAGCATCGCCGAGGAAAACGAGGGGAGCGGGTTTGCCTGGACCACCTCGACAGAGGAACGCAACCGGCTCTGGAAGGCGCGGCACGAGTTTTACTGGGCCTCGCTTCAACTGCGCCCGGGCCGCACGGCGCTGGCCACCGATGTGTGCGTTCCGATTTCGCGTCTGGCGGAATGCGTCAACGCCGCCACCGCCAAGGCCGAGGAACTCGGCCTTTTTGCGCCGCTGGTCGGGCATGTGGGCGACGGCAATTTCCACATCTCGCCGCTCATCGACAAGGATGACCCGGACGAGATCGCCAAGACCGAGGCGTTCACCGCCTGGCTGGCCGAGCTTGCCATCTCGATGGATGGCACCTGTACGGGCGAACACGGTATCGGTCAGGGCAAACGCGCCTATCTCGGCCAGGAACTTGGTGCGACCACCCGCTATATGACCGCGATCAAGGCCGCACTGGACCCGTTGAACATCATGAACCCGGGCAAGATTCTCTAGCCGGTACGGCGGCGACGCCAGAGATTTTTCGACGAAAAACCTCGCCTCCGGCGGGAGTATTTGTCGCGGAATGAAGCGGTGATGGCCCTTCATTCCGCCCAAAATACTCAATTGCGACCGTGTCCGGACCGGGCGCGCGCGTCGTTGTCAAGGCGGAGGTCGGTTTTGCACGTTTTTGCGTCGGATGGACTTGGCTTGTGAGAATGGGCTTCGGCATAAACCATGCCAAAGAGACTCATTCCGGAGAGCGGTCCCATGAAAACCCAAGTCAAAGCACTGGTCGTCGGCGGCGGTGCCGTCGGTACCTCGATCGCCTATCACCTGGCCAAGGCCGGCTGGGACGACGTCATGCTGATCGAGCGTGACGAGTTGACCTCCGGCTCGACCTGGCACGCGGCGGGCCTGTTGCCGCTGTTCAACATGTCCTACGCGACCACCCATATCCACCAATACTCGGTCGATTTCTACAAGACGCTGGAAGAGGAAACCGGGCTGAATGCCGGTTTCGCCGTGGTTGGCAACCTGCGCATGGCGCAGACGCAGGAGCGCATGGACGAGTATATGCTCTATGCCTCGACCGCCGAGACCTGTGGTGTGAAGTACGAATGGCTGACCCCGGAGCAGATCAAGGAACGCTGGCCGCTGATCGAGACTTCGGACCTCAAGGGCGCGATCTATCATACCGAGGACGGTTATATTAACCCCGCCGACGTGACCCAGGCGATGGCCAAGGGCGCGCGCCAGCGTGGCGTGGAGATCGTGCGCAAGATGCAGGCCGATGCCTTCCACTGGACCGGCACCCATTGGGAAGTGACCTGCACCAAGATGGTGGAAAAAGGCGGCAACCTCGTGCCCTCCGACGAGCAGGTGGTGATCACCGCCGAGCATGTCGTCACCGCATCGGGCAACCACGCGCAGCGCACCGCCAAGCTGCTGGGCATCAAGATGCCGGCGATCCCGGTCGAGCACACCTTCATCGTCATGGATCAGGACCCCGAACTGGTCAAATGGCGCGAGGCGGGCAACCCCGAACACCCCGTGGTGCGCGACGCCGACAACGAATCCTATGCCCGCGAGGAGCGCGGCGGCTGGATCCTGGGCATCTACGAACACGGCGCGCCCGCGCGCTTCGAATATGGCGTGCCGGACAGCTTCCGCGCCGATCTGTTCCCGCTCGATCTGGACCGGATCGCCGATCAGTACATGGCGATGGCCGAGCGCGTGCCCTCCTGCGCCGAAAGCGGCCTCAAGGACGATTTCAACGGCCCGATCTGCTACACGCCCGATGGCAACCCGCTGGTCGGCCCCGCACCGGGCCTGCGCAACATGTGGCTGGCCGAAGGCTTCTCCTTTGGAATCACCGCCGCCGGCGGCACCGGCTATTACCTGGCGCAGATGATGGTCGATGGCGAGGCCGAGATCGACATGGCCAGCCTCGATCCCAAGCGCTACAGCTCGAACTGGATGACCACCGAGTTCGCGGCGCGCAAGAACGAGGAATGCTACGAACACGTCTACATCCTGCACCACCCGGACGAAGAGCGCGAGGCCTGCCGCCCGCTGCGCACCGCGCCCGCCTATGATCGGCAAAAGGCGCTGGGCGCGCAGTTTGGTTTCGTCAACGGTTGGGAGCGTCCGAACTATTACGGCCCGCTCGATGCGCCCGAGAATTTCGACCATGACGCGCGCAGCTTCCGCCGTGGCGGCTGGTGGCAATACGCCGTAGACGAGGCCAAGGCGATCCGCAACGGCGTGGGCCTGATCGACGCCACCGCCTTTACCAAGCATGTGGTCAAGGGCCCCGGCGCCACCCAGTTCCTGGACTGGTTCACCTGCAACAAGCTGCCGAAAGTGGGCCGGATCAACCTGACCTATGCGCTGACCAGCGCTGGCACCACCCGCACCGAATACACCATCGTGCGCAATGGCGAGAACAACTTCTACATCGTCTCCGCCGGGGCGTGGACGGAGTATGACGCCGACTTCCTGCGCAAGGCGGCCGAGGACAAGATGGAGGAGTTCGGCTATATCGAGATCCAGGATGTCACCACCCAGTGGGGCGTCTTTGCCATCGCCGGGCCCAAATCGCGCGACGTGCTGAAAGAGGTGATCAAGGACGCCGATCCCGAAACCGCCCTCTCGAACAAGCGTTTCCCGTGGCTGTCGGCCCGTCAGATCGAACTGGGCATGTGCCCCGTGAACGCGATCCGTGTGGCCTATACGGGTGAGCTGGGCTGGGAGTTGCATCACCCGATCGAGATGCAGAACTATCTCTGGGATCTGCTGATGAAGGCCGGGGAAAAGCATGGGCTTAAGCTGGTGGGCGCCCGCGCCCAGAACTGGCTGCGCCAGGAGAAGAGCTATCGCGCCTTCGGCACCGAACTGGGCCGCGATGCGACCCCGCTGGAGGCCGATCTGCCGCGTTTCGTGGACCTTGGCAAAGACTTCCACGGCAAGGCCGAGATGGAGGCCAAGGGCATCCGCTCCAAATGCTGCACGCTGCTGATCGACGGGCCTGCCGATGCCGATCCCTGGGGTCGCGAGGCGCTTTATACGCCCGAAGGCGAGCGCGTCGGTCGTCTGACCTCGGGTGGCTATTCGGTGGCCTTCGAGAAGTCGATCGGCATGGGCTATGTGAAGCCTGAGCTGGCGGTCGAAGGCACCAAGCTGAAGGTCAAGATGCTGGATCAGCTGTGGGATGCGGTCGTGACCTGCGACAGCCCCTATGACCCCAAGAACGAGACCATCCGCAAGGACGGCTGACGCCTCCCTTGAGATGAAGAGACGGCCCCGGACCCCCGGGGCCGTTCTTGTTTGTTTCAGCCGCCCGGTTTGAAATCGGCGCTGCTGATCACGCCATCGCCGTTCTTGTCGAGCATGTCGAAGAAGGCGGGGGCCTGGGCGCCGAACTCGTCGAGCGAGACCAGACCGTCGCCATCGGCATCGTTGAAGCTGCGGTCCATCGCTTGATCGACCAGCGCCATCGGCCCCTTGCGGCCACCGGCATTGGCCTCGATATCGGCACGTCGGGTTTCGTCGAACAGGTCATATTCGGCGGCATCCAGCGCGCCATCCTCGTTCTGGTCGAACATCACGAAAATCTCGCCGCGTTTCTCGGCGATCTCGGCGACGGTGATCAGCCCGTCGCCATCCATGTCCCAGTTTTCGATGAAATGCGCTCCGGGCGTGCCCTGGGCCAGGGCGGCGGTGCCAAGGGCACAGGCCGAAGCGAGAAGGAGAAGGCGCATCAGAGTTACTCCTGTTTGACGGCATTCACGCGTCAAACGGGTGATGCGCCCCGATCCGTCGGGCCATTTCGCCGCAGGGGGGCTCCCGCCCGTCGGAGGCGCATCAAAGATGCACCCCCTCCCGTTGGGCCGGGCGCCGCGCGGGGCGCGGCGCGGGCGCTTAGAGAGGCCCCGCCCCACGCAGGGCCAACTGTTGCAGGATCGAGGCAAGGGCCATCGCGGCCAGCAGAATCGCGGATTTCATCAGCGCGCTCCCTGTCATGTGTTCCGGTATTACCTGAAACGGGTGGGAGGCGTTGTTCCGTCGCTTATCCTTCGGCGGTCTCGTTCAGCTCCATGTGACCGCCGCCGCGGGACAGCACCCGCCGCAGAATGGGTTCGAAGAATTCCAGCGGTTTGGTCGGATAGTCCGGGTCGAACGCGCATTGGTCGTATTCATGGCAGAAGTAACGCGCGTCTTCCCAATAGGGGCTGTCGCGATACTTGTCGCGGGCGTTGCGGTCGCCGCCCCAGTAGTGGTTGTAGTAATAGCCCTGGAACACGCAGTGATGTCGCAGGATCCAGTAACATTTCTCGCTGACATAGGGCTTCATCATCGCCGCGGCCAGTTCGCCGTGGTTGTAGGGCGACAGGATATCGCCCACGTCATGCACCAGGGCGGCCACCACGATCTCGTCCTCGGCGCCATCGGCATGGGCGCGCGTCGCGGCCTGAAGCGAGTGCTGATAGCGGTTGATCGGGTAGGGGGTCCAGGCCTCGTCCAGCGAGCGGATCGCGTCCAGTATCCGGTCGGGCAGGGCGGCGTTATAGGCCTCTTCATATTCCATCACCGCGTCCCAATCGGCCTGGGTGGCCTCTTCGAAACTGGTCCAGGTGGGTTTTTGTGACTTGTCCAGCATGGCGCGTTTCCTTCGTGTCTGCCTGGGGCAAAGGTAGCAGAGCGCGACTGAGCAGAAAAACGAATTGATTTGCTCAGAGTGATCTGAAAATCTTTTCAGTTATGCAGATAGCCGCGCTTGAAACCTTTCTCGCCATTGCCGAGGCCGGCAGTTTCCACGCGGCAGCCCGTGGGCTCAACGTCACCCAGACCGCTGTCAGCGCCCGCATCAAGGCGCTTGAAACCGCGCTGGGGGTCGCGCTTTTCGAGCGTGGTCCGGCTGGCACGCGCCTCAGCCTTGCCGGACAACGGTTCCGCCCGCATGCCGAGCAGATGCTGCGCACCTGGACCTTCGTCACAGCCGAAATGGCCGCCGGCCCCGGCGCGCGTGGTGCCTTGCGGCTGGGCGCGCAACTGTCGCTCTGGGATGCGCTGTTGGTCGACATGGCGGTCTGGCTGGAACAGGAACAGGGCGTTGTCCCCTTCACCCTGAACTATGATCACGCGCTTGATATGGGGGTGGCGGTGGCCGAACGCCTTGTCGACCTGGCTTTGGTACATGACCGCCCGACGCAGCCCGGGATCGAGGTTACTGACCTGCCCGACGAACGGCTGACGCTGGTATCGGACCAGCCCCTGACGCTCGGGCGGGACGAGATGCCGCTGTTCATCAACCTGGAATTCTGCGCCGAATACGACCGGCTCTGGCAGCAGGTGATGCCGCCCGGCAGCCGTCAGCATATCGTTCTGGGCAATGCGGCGATGGGGCTGCGCTATCTGATGCGGCGCGGCGGGGTGGGGTATTTCCCCGATACGATGGTCATGGGCTCGCTGCGGCGCGGGCGGCTGCACGCGGTGCGTGGCGCGCCCGAGATGCGGCTTGCCTGCCGCGCTATCCACCTGCGCGACAATCCGGGCCTTGGCCAGATCGAAACCGCAATCACCGGCCTGCGCAAGCTGCGCGGTGGACGCTGACAGCGGTCTTGGCCCGTGGCGATGGCGTGCTAGACTAAACGCGATTTTCAGTTCGCTGTTCAGGAGAGACGCCATGCGCGCCTGTTTCACCTTGTGCCTTCTGCTGGCCGCCCCGGCGTTTGCTCAGGAAGGCCCCTCCTTCGACTGCTCCAAGGCACAGAGCGATGTCGAAACCCTGATCTGTGAGGATGCCGACCTTGCCCGGCTCGATCGGCTGGTCGCGGAACGCTACACTGCGGCGCTTGCGGTGATTGACGGATTGGACACTGGCGCCGAGCAGGCAAAACAGAGCCTGCGCGCCGAACAGCGCGGCTGGATCAAGGGCCGCGACGAGTGCTGGAAGGCGGGCGATTTGCGTACCTGTATCGCCGATACCTATCTGCGGCGCGAGGGCGAGCTGGTCGCTCGCTGGATGCTGGAGGAGCCGACCGGCATTGCCTTCTGGGCCTGCGGCGGCAATCCGGCGAACGAGGTCGTGACCTATTTCTATGCCACCGAACTGCCCAGCGTCCGGTTCGAACGCGGCGACAGCATCGATACCGGTACCCTGGTACCGACCGGGTCGGGTGCGAAATACGAGGGCAGCTTTGGCCGTTCGATCTGGACCAAGGGCGACAGTGCCCTGTATCGCGACCCCGACCCGGACGGCAGCGAATGGGATTGCGTGTTGACGTCGAATGGATAACGGGATGCGTGGTGACGAAACATTGACGGCAGTCGGCAACACACCGCTGGTCCGCCTCCGCGCGCTGGAGCCGGAAGGCGGCGCCGAGATCTGGATCAAGCTCGAAGGCGGCAATCCCACCGGGTCCTACAAGGACCGCATGGCCATATCGGTCTTGGGCGGTGCCATGCGGCGGGGCGATCTGCGCCCGGGCGACCGGGTGGTCGAATACACCGGCGGCAGCACCGGAACCGCGCTGGCCTTTGTCTCGGCGGTGCTGGGGCTGCGCTTCACGGCGGTGTTTTCCGATGCCTTCTCGGCCAGCAAGCGGCAGGCGATGGCGGCCTTCGGCGCCGAGGTTCTGGTTGAGGAGAGCCATGGTCAGGGCATCACGCCAGACCTGATCCAGCGGATGAAGGCGCGCGCCTTTGCACTGGCCGGGGAACCGGGCAGCTATTACGCCGATCAGTTCGGTTCGCCCGAAGTGCGCGCGGGGTACGAACCGATGGGGCGCGAGATTGCGGAGGCTCTGGGCGGGCAGGTCGATGCTCTGGTCTCGGCGGTCGGTACCGGGGCGGCGCTGATGGGTGCGGCCGATGGCCTGACACAGGCCGGGGTCACGGCGCAGGTGATCGCGCTCGAACCGCTGCAATCACCGTTGCTCACCACCGGCAAGGGCGGCGCGCACCGGGTCGAAGGGGTGGGGGTCGGCTTTGAACCGCCCTTTCTGGACCGTGGGCGGCTGTCTGACATTCGCGCTATCGACCAGGAGCAGGGGTTCGAGATGTGCCGACGCCTGGCGCGGGAAACCGGCGTCTTCGGTGGCGGATCGACCGGCCTGAACGTGGTCGCCGCAATCCAGTTGGCGCAAGAAATCGGGCCGGGCAAACGCGTCGTCACCTTTTGTTGCGACAACGGTGGCAAATACCTGGGTGGCCATATCTACGGCTGATCCCGGATGTGGCGGGGCGCGCGCTTCGTCCGCGCCCCGGGCTGCTCGTTACCCGACCAGTTCGTCGAAACACTCCAGCGCCTTGGCGGCATACATCATCGACGGGCCGCCCCCCATCTGGATCGACATGGCCAACACATCGGACAGTTCCTCGCGGCTGGCACCGGCCTTGACCAACGCCTCGACATGCAGAGAGATGCAGGGCTCGCAACGCGAGGCGATCGAGATGCCAAGCGCTACGAATTCCTTGGTCTTGAAATCCAGCGTGCCGCCTTCCTTTACCGTCTTGCCCAGCGCGCCAAAGGCGCGGGCGGTGTCAGGAATGGCGCCATGCAAATTGCGCAGCCCCGCGCGGGTGGCTGACAGCTTGTCGTTCCAGTTCATTCGAATGTCCTTACACACATATTGACATCGGCATGTGTAAGGGTTGCAGGCCCGGCGGCCTTGATCTGGATCAGACCCGCGGCTTTTCAGCGATCAGGGCCAGATTGTTCGCGGGCATCTCGACCACGTCGGCCATCTCAAGCCCGACGGCCTGCATTCGGTCCATCGTGTCGAAGTCGTCCTTGTATCCGATTTCGGGATCATCTGCCGTCAGGGCGGCGTGAAACCGTGCATCGCCCTCGCTGGTCAACTCGCCCGCCCGCATGAACGGGCCATAGATCACCAGCCGCCCGCCGGGCGCCAGCGCGGCGGCGGCCTCGGCGATCAGGGTCGCCGCCTCTCCCTCGGAAATCAGGTGAAGCAGGTTGATCAGCACCACCAGGTCCTGCCCCGCCCAGTCCGCGCCCCAGCCGGGGCGCGTCGCGTTCAGCTCCTGCACTGGCGCGACATTGTCCAGGCCCTCGCAATACGCGTCGATACTGGCGCGGCGCCGGGCGTCCACTTCGGTCGGTTGCCAGCTGAGCCCGGGCAGTCGTTCGGCAAAGGCGCTGACATGCTGACCGGTGCCGCTGGCCAGTTCCAGCGCGCGGCCCTGATGCGGCGCCACCTGCTCCAGCAGGTCGCAGAGCACGCCCACGTTCCGTTCCGCGGCGGGCGCGACCATGCGCGCACCTTCACCAGTCGTGGCGATACTGGCGACCGAGGGCGGCTTGCGGCTCATCTCAGACGCTCCGGCCGCAACTGCGCCACCACCCCGGCTTCGATCTCGGGCGCGGCGCCTGTCACCAGGTCGCACAGCAGTTGCGAGGCCGCGGGCGAGGTTTGGAACCCATAGCCGCCCTGACCGGCGCACCAGATGAAATCGCGCTGATCCGGGTCCGGCCCAAGCACCAGCACCCGGTCGGGGGCAAAACTGCGCAAGCCCGCCCAGTTGCTGTCCATCCGGGTGACCTCCTCGGTCACCATCTCCTGATAGCGCGCCAACCCCTCGGCCAGAACCATGTCGTCGGCCCAGGCGTCCTGCGGCTCGACCGGGTCGGCCTCGGCAGGCGAGACGATCAGCTTGCCCGCATCGGGCTTGGCATACCAGGTCTCGCCCACGCCCATCAGCATCGGCCAGCCGCTCAGGTCATGACCGCCCGGCGCGGGGATACGCGCCATGGACCGGCGATAGGGTTGTAAACCGATCGGTGCCACCCCTGCC
The DNA here is from genome assembly GCF_022321465.1 of Ruegeria alba. NCBI lineage: Bacteria > Pseudomonadati > Pseudomonadota > Alphaproteobacteria > Rhodobacterales > Roseobacteraceae > Ruegeria > Ruegeria alba. The sequence goes on from NZ_JAKOEM010000020.1 coordinate 30,146, forward strand.
ATCGCCGCCACCTGATCGGCCCAGGCGCCTGCGGCGTTGACGATATTGCGCGCCTCGAACACGTCACCCGCCTCGACCTGCCAGACCGCGCCGCGCGATATCCGCGTCACCCGCCGCCGGGTCAGCACTGCGCCGCCATTGGCGCGAATGACACGCGCGAAATCCTGCATCAGCCGGTCGGTGTCGATATCCCAGGCCTCGGCATGGTGGGCGGTGTAGACCACCGTTTCCGGGTTCAGGATCGGCACCATGGCCCGCGCCTCGTCCACCGAAATCGGCGTCATCTCCATGTCGGCGACATCCGTCTGAAACGCACTCGCCTGATCTGCGCCACCCACCAGCATCAGCCCGCGCGGGGTCAGATAGCCGCCATTGGCGGTGTGGTGATAATCGGCGCTGGCCCGGTTCAATGCCACCACCGCAGGCTTGCCATAAGCCGCCTCGAACAACGCCGCCGAGCGGCCCGAGGCGTGGTAGCCCAGCGCGTCCTCGGCCTCCAGCACGGTCACCTTGCCATGCGCCGACAGGCGCGCGCCCGCGCTCAGGCCCGCGATACCGCCGCCGATCACCAGAAAGTCGATCATGCCTGTTCCTCGATCCTGTCCGTCGCCGGGGGCGGCGTCGGGCTCAGCGCCGTGAGCCGCGCATAAAGCTCTGGCGACATCTGAAATTCCATCGCCGCCAGCGAGGGGCGCAACTGCTCGGCCGAACGGGCCGAGACGATGGGTTGCGCGTCCAGCGGGCTGGCCGCCACCCAGGCCACCGCCAGCGTCGCCGGATCGACGCCCAACTCGGCCCCGATCTCGGCCAGCGCTTCGGCCGCGCGCGGCATCCAGTCCATACCATAGCGCGCGGCATATCGGTGATCCTCGGTCAGCCGTCCGGCACCGCCTCCCGCATATTTCCCGGTCAAGAGCCCGCCGCCCAGCGGCGAATAGGCGGCCACATTGATCCCTTGGTCGGCGCACATCGGCAGGATCTCGACCTCGGCCTGGCGCTTGACCAGATTGTACATTGGCTGCATCAGGTCGATGCGCAGGTCGAACAGGCTGGCCACAGCGACTGCCTTCATCACTTGCCAGGCGGCAAAATTCGACAGGCCGACATAGCGGATCTTCCCCTCGTCACGCAGCCGCGCAAAACACTCCATCGTTTCGTTCAGGTCGGTATCGGGGTCGAACCGATGCAGATAAAGCGCATCGACCATGTCGAGACCCAGCCGCTGTCGGCAGACATCGAATTGCGCGCGCATGTTGGCAGCGCCCGCGCCTCCGTCATAGCCCACCTTGGTGGCGATAAAGAGCCGTTCGCGCTCGGCCCGGATCATCTCTCCCAAAAGGGTCTCGGACTGGCCGCCGGTATACACATAGGCGGTGTCGAAATGGCTGAGGCCCGCCTGGCGGCAGGCATCGAACATTGCCGCCGATGCTGCTGCGTCTGCGCGGCCGCCAAATTGCATGGTTCCAAAGGCAAAAGCGCTTGCCGGGCTGCCGTCGGGGGTGGTGAGGAGCGATGTCATGCGCGGACAATGGCACGCACCGAAAGGGTCGAAAAGATCAAATCCTATTTGATCGCGACGGCTTGCACCCTGCGGTTCCGGCGGCGCATAGTTGCGCTGACTGATTAAATGTTTTCGGGAGAGCAGTTTGAGCGCGGAGAACATACATCCGATGGCATCCGGACATGTGCCGTCCTATATCGTGGCCGCCGACGGCAGTGATTTCCTGCTGGGTTTCATGGCGGTCTTTACCATTGGCCTGATCCTGCTGATCGGCGTTGGCTATTTCACCCTGCATGCCCTGCCGGAGCGCATGGCCCACAAAAGCAACCATTCCCAGTTCCAGCTGGTGGGGATTCTGGCGCTGCTGGCGCTCTTTACTCATAACAACGTGTTCTGGGTGGCTGCGGTTCTGGTGGCGGGGTTCCAGCTTCCCGATCTGGCCGCACCGCTGCGCGCCATCGCCGATGCAATCCGCGCGCGCGGCACCGATTCCGAGAGGCAGGACGATGCATCGCCTGAGACGGTTGCCGAACCGCATTCCCATCCTGCCGCTGCGACAGAGGGGCACTGACCCATGCTCGAAACGATACTCTGCGCGCTTGTCACGCTTTTGCCGGACTATCTGTTCCGCCGCTATGTTCAGGGCAAGCGCATTGGGCATGAGCTAACCCTGTTCTCGGTCTGGTATGAATTGCGCTGGGGGCTTACCAGTTGTGCGATGCTGACCCTGACGGTCATCACCACGCTCTTCTACTTTCATCCTGCGACCAACGCGGTAACCTCGTATTTCCGCACGGTGACGATCCTGCCCCAGGTCGGCGGGCGCGTCGAAGAGATCTATGTGACCAACAACCAGGTAATCGAAGCGGGCCAGCCGATTCTACGCCTTGAGGGCCTCTCGCAAAGGGCGGCAGTCGAGGCGGCCAATGCCGGCATCGCCCAGATCGAGGCGGCGCGCAAACTGGCGGTAACCGATCTGGCCATGGCCGATGCTGGCATTGCCCAGGCACGGGCGGCGCTGACCCAGGCGCAAGAGGATCTGGCCCGCAACCAGACGCTCAAGGATCAGGGGTCGAGCGCCGTGCGCCTGACCGAAATCGAGCGGCTGGACAATCTGGTGAGCGAGCGTGAGGCGCTGTTGCAGGCGGCCGAGGCCGGCAAGGCGGCAGCGCAGCAGCAGATCGACGTTCTGATCCCGGCACAGATGGCCAGCGCCCAGGCGCAGCTTGAACTGGCTGAGGCCGAACTGGGAAAGACCCTGATCGTCGCAGGGGTAGCTGGCCGTATCGAACAGTTCGGGCTTGAGGTCGGTGACTATGTCAGCCCGCTGCTGCGCCCTGCGGGTCTTCTGGTGCCGTCGGATTCGGGCCGGGGCCGGTTCCAGGCCGGGTTCAATCAGATGGCGGCACAAGTGATCAAACCGGGCATGGTCGGCGAGATCGGTTGCATGACCAAGCCCTTTACCATCGTTCCCATGGTGGTAGTGGCGGTGCAGGACGTGATCCCCTCGGGACAGATCCACCCCAGCGACGTGCTGCGCGACCCGGCCAAGAACCTGACGCCCGGCAGCGTGACCGTCTATTTGGAGCCGCTCTACGAAGGCGGGGCCGATCTGCTGCCACCGGGCAGCGCCTGCCTTGCCAACGTGTACACCAACAACCATGACCGTCTGGAGCATGACCCTGACCTGGGTGGCTTCGAACGCGCCTTTTTGCATGTGGTGGACACAATCGGCGTGGTGCATGCCGCAGGCCTGCGGCTGCGGGTACTGCTGATGCCGATGCAAACCCTGGTTTTCTCGGGGGGCCACTAAAGCATCACGGTGATCAGGCGAAAGGGGCCGTTTCCGGCCCCTTTCCTATTCGGCGGCGATCACGGACTGATCGGTGATCACCATGCTGCACGCGCGACAGGCGGTTTCGCCGGTCTGATCGAACCAGCGGCAACTGGCGCGGATCGGGCAGAGCGGCAGGCTATTGGCCAGAGGCACACGGGCCGCTTCCAGATGCTCCAGCACATGGTCGATCACCCCGCAGCGGCTGCCGGTCCATTGCGCACAGCCCGAGGTCGCGCAGGGGGAGGAAAAGCGCATGCGCGCCTCGGGCTTGCCATGGGCAGAGGCGGTTTCGACGAAATCGGCGTCGATGGTCACGGAACTGCGCAGATGGCGCACATGCCCGTCCGACCCCTTGACGCCCAAGAGCTGGTTGCCCGGCGCGCAGCGCGCGCTCGGGCAGGTTCTGTCGGGGCTGGACATCGGCCTCACCCCAGGCGGGCGAGCATGTTGCCCATCTGCTTTTCCCGCTCCAGCAACGGGTCGAGTTCGGGGTGCAGGATGATTCCGTACCAGTCGCGGGGGAACTTCGTCACCCAGGGCTTCTCGAACCCGGTGCGGGCGATATGGCCAAGGACCAGCTTCTGGATTTCGCCCTGAAGCTCCATCTCGGTGGTCTTGTCCATTTCCAGATTGCCGGTATCGACAACAAAACGTGCCATGTCAGTCTCCTTTATGAAAATGCCACCCCTGAAAATACGTATGGGGCAGGGACAGGGTACACGCTGAACGGGTCGCACCCTATGCGGGAAAACCGAACCATCATATACGCATCGGCACGTTTTTGCCGATCGGAGCCGGGTGGAACGGCCAAGAAAATTCGACGAATTTTCTTGGCCCGGCGGTGCAAGCCGCAAAGAAAAAGGCCCCGCCGGGGCGGGGCCTTTGGTCCGGTCATCAGACCGGGGATCAGTTCGGGATGTCGCCTTCGATGCCTTCGACGTAGAAGTTCATGCCCGCCAGCGTGCCGTCATCTGCGGTTTCGCCTTCGGCCAGCCAGTCCGACCCGTCCTGCTTCTTCAGCGGGCCGGTGAATGCGTGATAAGAGCCGTTGGCAAGCGCGTCCTTCAGCGCCAGCGCCTCGGCCTTCACATCGGCCGGAACCGCGTCCGAGATCTCGCCGATGCCCACCATGCCGGCACCGATGCCGTCCCAGGTGCTTACGCTGGTCCAGGTGCCATCCATCACCGCCTTGGTGCGGGCGATGTAATAGGGCGCCCAGTTGTCGATGATCGAGCTGACGCGCGGCATCGGGGCATATTCGCTCATGTCCGAGGCCTGGCCAAAGGTGATCACGTTGCCGGCGGCCTGCGCGGCGGCCTGCGGCGCGGTCGAGTCGGTGTGCTGCAGGATCACGTCCGCACCCTGTTCGATCAGCACCTTGGCAGCATCGGCCTCTTTCGCCGGATCGAACCAGGTATAGGCCCAGACGATCTTGAACTGCACGTCCGGGTTCACCTTGCGGGCGTGGATGAAGGCCGAGTTGATGCCGCGGATCACTTCGGGGATCGGGTAGGAGCCGATATAACCCACGATGTTCGACTTGGTCATGCGCCCGGCGATGGTGCCTTGCACGGCGCGGCCTTCATAGAAACGGGCCGAATAGACCGACACGTTCTCGGCCTGCTTATAGCCGGTGGCATGCTCGAACTTCACCTTCGGGAACTTCTTGGCCACGTTGATCGTGGGGTCCATGTAACCGAACGAGGTGGTAAAGATCAGATCGGCGCCTTCGAGCGCCATCTGGGTCATCACCCGCTCGGCATCGGGGCCTTCGGGCACGCTTTCGACGAACACGGTTTCGACCTTGTCGCCAAATTCCGCCTCGACGGCCTGGCGGCCCTTGTCGTGCTCATAGGTCCAGCCGCCGTCGCCGACCGGGCCGACATAGACAAAACCGACCTTGGTCTTGTCCTCCGCCATGGCGCCGGTCGCCAGACCCAGCACCATTGCGGCACTTGCGAGAAGTGAGGTGAATTTCATGTAGTGACTCCCCTTTATGGTTCGTTTGCAGTTTCGTTGTGGTTGGCCCCTCGTCAATGAGAGGCGTGGAAGCTGCGTCCAAGTGCGGCAGGCGCACCGCTCTTGTCCGCGGAAAGGATCACAAGCACAAGGATCGTGATGAGATAGGGCGACATTGCCAGATACTCGACCGGGATGGCAACGCCCGCCGCCTGAAGGTTCAGCTGGACCACGGTGACGCCGCCAAAAAGATAGGCCCCCAGCAAAGCGCGCCAGGGTTTCCAGCTGGCAAACACCACCAGCGCCAGCGCGATCCAGCCGACACCGGCGGTCATGCCTTCGGTCCACTGGGGCACCCGGATCAGGCTGATATAGGCGCCGCCCAGCCCCGCGCAGGCGCCGCCGAACAGGATCGCCAGAACGCGGATGCGGATCACCTTGTAGCCCAGCGCATGGGCGGCATCGTGGTTTTCGCCCACCGCGCGCAGGATCAGGCCCGCGCGGCTGTATTTCAGAACCCACCAGACCGCGCCGGTCAGCAGGATGCCCAGATAGAGGATCGGGTCATGGCTGAACAGGATCGGCCCCACCACCGGCAGATCGCTGAGCACTGGCAGGTCGAGCCGCCCCATCGCGGGCGGTTTGATGCCGACATAAGACTGGCCCATAAGCGCGCTCAGCCCCAGGCCGAACAGCGTCAGCGCCAGACCGCTGGCGACCTGGTTGGCCAGCGCCACCTGGGTCATCAGCACAAAGAGCAGCGACAGGATGGCCCCCCCGATGGCGGCGGCGATGAAGCCCAGCCAGGGCGAGCCGGTCTCGACCGAGATGGCAAAGCCGCAGATGGCGCCGGTGATCATCATGCCCTCGACACCGAGGTTCAGGACACCGGCCTTTTCCACCACCAGCTCGCCAATGGCGGCCAGCAAGAGAGGGGTTGCCGCGACCATGAGAGAGGCCACCAGCAGGACGGGATTGATTGCAGACAGGTCCATGGTTCACGCCACCTCTTTGCGGGCCGCACGGATGCGGTAGTTGGTCAACAGATCCAGCGCCAGCAGGAAGAACAAGAGCATCCCCTGGAACACCTGGATCGCGGCGGCAGGCAGACCCAGACTGCCCTGTGCGATCTCGCCACCGATATAGGTCAGCGCCATCAGCCCCCCGGCCAGCAGGATGCCCACGGGATGCAACCGGCCCAGAAAGGCCACGATGATTGCGGTAAAGCCATAGCCCACGTTGAAATCGATACTGATCTGGCCCGACGGGCCCGAGACCTCGAACAGCCCCGCCAGCCCGGCCAGCGCGCCGGACATGCCCAGGCAGAACAGGATCAGCCGGGCAGGTTTCACGCCCGCGAACCGCGCCGCGCGCGGGGCCTCGCCGGTCAGGCGGATGTGAAAGCCGGTCATGTGCCGGTTCAACAGAACATAGGCAAAGATAACCGCGACAAAGGCGGCCACCACGCCCCAATGCATCCCCGATCCCTCGATCAGTTCGGCGTTATGAGCGCTGGCATAGGATTGCAGGTTGCGCGAGCCGGGAAAGCCGAAGCCTTCGGGGTTCTTCAGAAGGCCCAGCGACATCGAGGCCAGGAATTGCTCGGCCACATAAACCAGCATCAGCGAGACCAGGATCTCGTTGGTGCCGAACCGGACCTTGAGAAAGGCCGGGATCATTGCCCAGACCCAGCCACCGAAAGCGCCCGCAAGGACCATCAGGGGAAAGATATAGAAGGCCTCCATCGGGTAGAAGGCCAGCCCGACACCGGCGCCCACGATCGCGCCCATGATATACTGCCCCTCGGCGCCGATGTTCCAGATACCCGCACGAAAGCCCAGCGAAAGGCCGATGGCGATCAGCACCAGAGGGGCACCCTTCACCAGCAGTTGCGGACGGTAATAAAACGCATACTCGCCGAAAAGCGGCTCCCAAAAGATGGTGCCGATCGCTTCGACCGGGTTCTTGCCCAGTACCGCAAACAGCAGCCCGCCGCAGATCATTGTCGCCAGCACCGCCACCAGCGGCGTTGCCATCGACCAAGAGCGCGAAGGCTGCGGACGTTTCTCCAGCACGATCATGCGCGCGTCTCCCTGTTTTTCTTGGTGTTGGGGGCGAGGTCAGACATGCGCCACCTCCATCCCGTGGGCACCGCCCATCATCAGGCCGATCTCGTCCACGGTCAGACCGACAGTGGTGCGCGGCGCGCTCAGCCGCCCCTCGTTCAGCGCCGCAAACGTGTCCGAGATCTCCATCAGTTCGTCCAGGTCCTGGCTGATGCAGACCACCGCCGTGCCCTTGGCCGCCAGATCCAAGAGCGCCTGCCGGATCGCGGCGGCCGCCGATGCATCCACACCCCATGTGGGCTGGTTCACCACCAGCACGTCAGGGTTCTGCAACACCTCGCGCCCGATGACGAATTTTTGCAGGTTGCCGCCCGACAGCGAGCGCGCCGCGTTTTCCGGCCCCGGCGTGCGCACGTCGAATTCCTTGATGATCCGCTCGGCGAATGCCTGCGTTTCGGCCCATTTCAGAAACCCGTTGTTTTCCAGCCCTTCGCGCACCGATCCGGTGAGCAGCGCGTTTTCCGTCAGGCTCATGTTCGGCGCCGCCGCATGGCCCAGCCGCTCCTCGGGTGCCGTCAGCAGACCCAGCCGCCGCCGCGCCACCGGACCCAGCCGGCCCACCGGCTGGCCATCCTTCTTGACCGCGTCCGCCGCCGTCAGGATCTCGCCCGACAGAACCGCCAAGAGCTCGTCCTGCCCGTTGCCCGCAACCCCGCCGATGCCCAGAACCTCGCCCTTGCGCACCGTCATATGGACGTTCTTCAGCGAGGTACCGAATTCGCTGGGCGAGGGCACCGACAGGCCCGAGATATCCAGCGCGATCTCGCCGAATTCGCGGCCCGACCGCTCCGGCGTCTTCAGCGCCGTGCCCACCATCATTTCGGCCATGTCGCGGGCCGAGGTCTCGCGCGGGGTGCATTCGCCCACGTTCTTGCCCAGCCGCAGGATGGTCGCGTGGTCGCAAAGCGTGCGGATTTCCTCCAGCTTGTGGCTGATATAGAGGATCGAGGTGCCCTCGGAGCGCAGCTTTTGCAGCGTCTGGAACAGGATCTCCACCTCCTGCGGCGTCAGCACGCTGGTCGGCTCGTCCATGATCAGCAGCTTGGGGTCCTGGAGCAGACAGCGGATGATCTCGACCCGCTGCCGCTCGCCCGCGCTCAGGTCACCCACCGTGCGGAACGGATCCAGCGGCAGGCCATAGGTCTCGCTCACTGCGCGGATGCGCGCGGCCAGATCGCCCATCGCGGGCGGGTTCTCCATCCCCAGCGCGATGTTCTCGGCCACGTTCAACGCGTCGAACAGCGAGAAATGCTGGAACACCATGGCAATCCCGTCAGCGCGCGCCGCGCGCGGCTCGGGCGGGGCATAAGGCGCGCCGCGCAGGGTCATGCTGCCGCTGTCGGGCTTGACCAGCCCATAGATCATCTTGACCAGCGTGGACTTGCCCGCGCCGTTCTCGCCCAAGAGGGCATGCACCTCGCCTTCTCCAATGTCGAAACTGACATTGTCGTTGGCGACAACGCCGGGATAGGCCTTGGTCAGGCCCTTGATGCTCAGAAGTGGTGTGCTCACGCGCTGAGCTCCTTCCTTGTGATGCCGCTTTGCTCCGGACGCAACAGCCGGGCGGCAACGCCGATGGCGATGCATGCGGGATGTTTGCCCAGGGCGGGATCGCCGATGGGACAAGTGATACGGTCGATCTGTTGCGGCGTGTGGCCAAGCGCGGCCAGCCGCGACCGGAATCGTGCCCATTTGGTAGCCGAGCCGATCAGCCCGGCAAAGGTAAAATCATGTCGCAGCAACCGGTTGCAGAGTTCCAGGTCCAGTTCATGGGAATAGGTCAGGACCAGATGTTCGGCCTCTTTCGGCGCATAGGGAACCAGATCGGCGGGCCGCGTCGCGGGGAGACGGGTAACCCCGCCGGGTATCGTTTCGGGAAACCGTTCGGGCGCGGTATCGACCCAGGTGATGGCGAAGTCGGGCAACGGGGACAGCGCATTCACCAGCGCCCGGCCAACATGGCCGGCACCCCAGACCCACAGTTGCCGGGAGGGGCGCAGAACCGGCTCGACCATCCAGTCGCCTACCAGCTGCGCCTCGGGCAGCACACCCTGTCCGCGCGCCCGCGCGAGCAGGCGTTTGACCGTGAGAGGCGCGCCGGAAACCTGCAAGGTTTCCGGTCCGTTTTCCGTGCCGGAAAACGGCAGCGCGGGCCGCGCGACCACCGTGCCATCGACCGTGTCAATCCGCGCCGCGTCCCAGCTCTCCGTCAACAGCGTCACCGCCCCGCCACAGCATTGGCCCAGCTCCGGCCCCAGCGCATGCCAGCTCAGCCCAAGCCGCCCGGCGCGCGCCGCCTCTGCCGCCTGAAACTCCAAGGCTCCGCCACCGATCGTGCCCGACTGGCCGTCTTGCCAGACCAGCATCGCCGCACCCATCTCGCGCGGGGACGATCCCCTGATCGCCGCGATCACCACCCGGGTCACTCGCCCATGTGCGGCCACCGCTGCGCGCAACCCCTCCAGATCAAACGCCATCGCCAAGCCTCCGGATGCCTTTCCAGACCTCCTCCGCCGTCGCAGGCGCGTTTAGCGCTGGATAGGCATCGCCACAGGAGGCAACCGCATCCGACAAGGCCAGCCAGGCCGAGATGCCCAGCATAAAAGGCGGCTCGCCCACCGCCTTCGACCGATAGATCGTGTCCTCTCGGTTTTGCCCGTCCCACAGCGCCACGTTGAACACTTCGGGCCGGTCAGAACAGGCCGGGATCTTGTAGGTCGAGGGCGCATGCGTCCTGAGCCGACCCTTGTCGTCCCAGACCAGCTCTTCGGTGGTCAGCCAGCCCGCGCCTTGCACATAGCCGCCCTCGACCTGGCCGATATCCAGATCGGGGTTCAGCGAGGCCCCCGCATCATGCAGGATGTCCGCGCGCAGGATGCGGTATTCGCCGGTCAGCGTGTCCACCGCCACCTCGGTCACCGAGGCGCCATAGGCAAAATAGTAGAACGGCCGCCCACGTCCCTGGATCCGGTCCCATTCGATCTTGGGCGTCTTGTAGAACCCGGTGGCCGACAGGCTGATCCGCCCCTGATAGGCCAGCGCCGCCGCCTCGGCGAAACTGTACCGCGCCTCGCCCACCTCGACCTGCCCATTCCCGAACCGGACCGAGGCGACCTCCGCCTGATGCCGCTCGGCCAGATAGGCCGCCATCCGGTCGCGGATGGTGTCACAGGCGGCCTTCACCGCCATGCCGTTCAGGTCAGACCCCGACGAGGCCGCCGTGGCCGAGGTATTGGGCACCTTGGCGGTATCGGTGGCGGTGATCTTCACCATCTCCAGCGGAATGCCGAACCGGCTTGCCGCCACCTGCGCCACTTTCTGGAACAGGCCCTGGCCCATCTCGGTGCCGCCATGGTTCAGATGCACGGACCCGTCCTGATAGACATGCACCAGCGCACCCGCCTGGTTCAGATGGGTGAGGGTAAAGGAAATCCCGAACTTCACCGGCGAAAAGGCGATGCCCCGCTTGACGATCGGGTTGGCCGCGTTCCACGCCGCCACCGCCGCCTTGCGCGCGGCGTAATCCGACGACGCCAGCAGCGCCTCGGTCATCCCGTGCAGTTCGAAATCCTCGACCACCTGCCCATAGGGTGTGGTATTCTCCTTCATTCCGCCGGAAATACTCCGGGGGGTGTGGGGGGCAGGGCCCCCCACCGGTGCCGCATAGTAATTCCGCTGCCTCAACTCGACCGGGTCGATCCCCAGCACATGCGCGGCATGGTCCATCACCCGCTCGATCCCGACCATCCCCTGCGGTCCGCCAAAGCCGCGATAGGCGGTGGCGGATTGGGTATTGGTCTTCAGCCGGTGGCTCTCGATCCGCGCATTGGGCAGCAGATAGGCATTGTCCGCATGCAGCATCGCCCGGTCCGCGACCGGCAGCGACAGATCCTGCGCCCAGCCGCAGATCGCGTGATGCAGGAAGGAGACACCCAGAATGCGCCCCTCGGTGTCGAACCCGGCACGATAGGCGATGCGGAATGCGTGGCGCTTGCCGGTGATCACCATGTCGTCGTCGCGGTCATAGCGCATCTTGCAGGCACGCCCGGTGGCGCGCGCCGCCACGGCGCAGGCCACCGCCAGCGCGTTGCCCTGGCTCTCCTTACCGCCAAAGCCGCCGCCCATGCGGCGGGTCTCGACCCGGACGGCGTGCATCGGCACGCCCAAAGCCTCGGCCACCTTGTGCTGGATCTCGGTCGGGTGCTGGGTGGAGCTGTGCACCAGCATGTCGCCGCCCTCGCCGGGCAGGGCCAGCGCGGCCTGACCTTCGAGATAGAAATGCTCCTGCCCGCCCAGCTCGAACGTGCCTTCGATCACATGGGCCGCCCCGGCAATCGCCGCCTCGGCATCGCCCTTTTCATAGATGCGCGGCCCGTCCTCGAACCGGCTGTCGGCCGCCAGCGCCTGTTCGATGGTCAGGATCGCGGGTTCCTCGGCATAGTCGATCCGCGCCCGCCGTACCGCCTTGCGCGCGGCCAGGTGGCTGGTCGCCACCACCACGAAGATCGGCTGGCCCACGTAGTGGACGGTACCGTCCGACAACAGCGGCTCGTCATGGGCCGAGGGCGAGACATCATTGGCAAAGGGCAGGTCATCGGCCACCATCACCCGGACCACGCCGGGGGCGCGCTTCACCTCTTCGAGGTTCATCGCGGTGATCCGCCCCTTGGCGATGGTGCTCAGGCCAAAGGCCAGATGCAGCGTGTCGCGCGGGGTGGGGATATCATCGACATAGCGGGCGGTGCCGGCCACATGCAGCGGTGCCGCGTCATGCGGCAGGGGTTTGGCGACGCTCATGCCCGTACCTCCAGCACATTGGCCAACTGGCCCTGATCCTCGGCGAAATAGCGGCGCAGCATCGCCTTGGCGGTCTCCATCCGGTAGCGGGCCGAGGCGCGCATGTCCGACATCGGGGTGAAATCGGCCTCGAACTCTGGCAGGGCCGCGTTAACAACCTGTTGCGTCCAGGGCTGGCCGATCAGCGCCGCCTCGACCGCGCGGGCGCGTTTCGGGATACCCGCCATACCGCCAAAGGCGATGCGGGCGGCGGTGACGCTGCCGTCCTCGACGGTGATGTTGAAACAGCCGCAGACGGCCGAGATATCCTGATCGAAACGCTTCGAAAGCTTGTAGCATTTCAGCCGGTCGGGCTGGCGCGGGAAACTCACCGCCTCGACAAACTCGCCCGGCGCGCGGTCCTGCTTGCCGTAGTCGAGGAAGAACGCCTCGAGCGGCAGGTCGCGGCGGGTGTCGCCCCGGCGCAGATGCAGGGTCGCCCCCAGCGCGATCAGCGCGGGCGGGTTGTCACCGATGGGCGAGCCATTGGCTATATTGCCGCCAACGGTGGCGGCGTTGCGCACCTGCACGCTGGCATAGCGGCGGATCATTTCGCCATAGGACGGGTGCAGGGGGGCGATAGCGTCGCGCATCCGGTTCATGTCGACCATGGCGCCCAGGCGCAGATGGGTATCGGTGATCTCGATTCCTTTCAGATCGGCGCAGCCAGAAAGGAAAATGACCTTGGGCAACTCGCGCAACTGCTTGGTGACCCAGAGGCCCACATCGGTCGCCCCGGCGACCAGCGTGGCGTCGGGATGGGCTTCGTAGAGGGCCGCGAGCTCATCGCTTGAGGTGGGGGAGGAGGGGGGCTCTGCCCCCCGCGCCATTGCCTCTTGGGCAACTGGCGCATTGGAAGAGGGGGGCTCTGCCCCCCGACCTGCGGTCTCCCCCCGGAGTATTTCCGGCGAAATGAAGGCGCGATCGGTGTCGAGCCAATCAGGCTTGGGCGCCTCCTCGATGGCGCGGGCGGCGCGGATGATCGGGGCATAGCCGGTGCAGCGGCAGAGATTGCCTGCCAACTGGGTGTCGTGATCGGTGGCGCCCTCGGCATGGCCCGCAACCATCGACATCACGAAGCCCGGCGTGCAGAAACCGCACTGGCTGCCGTGATGGGTGACCATGGCCTGTTGCACAGGATGGCTGCCGCCCAGCCCCTCGACCGTGCGCACCGCCTTGCCGTGAAGCTGCGGCAAGAACAGGATGCAGGCGTTCAGGGCGCGGGTGCCATCGGCATCGCTGACGGCCACGGTGCAGGCGCCGCAATCGCCCTCGTTGCAGCCTTCCTTGGTGCCGGTCAATCCGCGTGCCTCGCGCAGCCAATCAAGCAGTGTCGCCGTGGGGTCGACCCCTGCCAGCGTGACTGTCTCTCCATTCAGAAGAAACGAGATGTCCATCCTGTGAAACCGGTCGCGTTACCCTGTTGGCCCATGGCTGCCCACCTTCGATGCGACGTAGAAAGGGGCCGGGCTGTTGTCTGACAGGAAGGTTAGAAACCGGAACCGTTGTCTGGCAAGAAAAACTCAATCTGCAATGCAGCAATTTTCGACAACTTGTCGCAAGAGGGGGCCTCGGCGCTAAAATTTACTCATTTGAATCATCTATTTGCCAAGGTGGCTGGAAAATGACTTTGAAAGACCTTCAGGTTTTGACGAATAATCATCTCTGGCTGTTTGGGAGATTGACGGTAGTTTCCGACCTTGCCGCCGTGTCAGAGCAACGTGGCGCGTCGATGCAGGCCGATGAAAATGGCCAATATCCCGAGCGCCATCGTCAGGGGATGCCCCGGCGTTTCAACGCGCCCAGGATCGGTGCGCGAACGACCCCGCGGCCCCCTCGCCAGCGCAAGACGGGGGAACACAGCCAGGGTGACAAGGGTGACAAAGACAACCCAGTCATCGAGCCAAGTCATTCGTTTATCCACTGCAATCGGGCTTTTTGCCAGTTGCAGAGCATCCGCCGTGGCGCCCCTGAACCGGATCGCCTATCGTCGCGCCCATGAGCAGTGATCTCCGATTCATCCATCTTCGTCTTCACACCGAATACTCGCTCCTCGAAGGCGCGGTTCGGCTCAAGAAATTGCCTGCGCTCTGCGAGAAAATGGGCATGCCGGCAGTGGCGGTGACCGATACCAACAACCTGTTTGCGGCGCTGGAGTTTTCGGTCGCAGCCAGCGGGGCGGGTATTCAGCCGATCATCGGATGCCAGATGGATCTGGCCTATGTCGAAACGATGCCCGGCGAAAAGCCGAAGCCACCGGCGCCGCTGGTCCTGCTGGCACAGACCGAGGCCGGGTATGAGAACCTGATGAAGCTGAACAGCTGCCTCTACGTGGACAAGGGCGGGCAACTGCCGCAGGTCACGCTGGAGGAACTGGAGGCGCTGGGCGCCGGGCTCATCTGTCTCAGCGGCGGGCCGGACGGTCCGGTCGGGCGCCTGTTGCAACAGGGCCAGCGCCCGGCGGCCGAGGCGCTGGTGGATCGGCTGGCGGCGATCTTTCCGGACCGGCTTTATATCGAGTTGCAGCGCCATCCGGGAGAGGATGGCGCTCCGCAAGCCGAACGGTTGACGGAACGCGGCCATGTGGAAATGGCCTATGCCAAGGGCCTGCCGCTGGTAGCCACAAATGACGTCTACTTCCCCGAGGCCGGTATGTACGAGGCGCATGATGCGCTGATCTGCATCGCCGACGGCGCCTATGTGGACCAGGCCGAGGGCCGCCGCCGCCTGACCGCGCAGCATTATCTGAAATCGCCGCAAGAGATGGCGACGCTTTTTGCCGACCTGCCCGAGGCGATCGAGAACACCGTCGAGATCGCGCGGCGTTGTGCCTTCATGGCCTATCGGCGCGACCCGATCCTGCCGAAATTCGCCGATGACGAGGTTGTGGAACTGCGGCGCCAGGCCAATGAGGGTCTACAGGCGCGACTGGCCGTGATCCCGCATGCGGTCAGCCCCGAGGAATATCAGAAACGGCTTGATTTCGAGTTGGATATCATCGAGGGGATGGGGTTCCCCGGCTACTTCCTGATCGTTGCCGACTTCATCAAATGGGCCAAGGATCATGACATTCCGGTGGGGCCGGGACGGGGTTCGGGCGCGGGCTCGCTGGTGGCCTATGCGCTGACCATCACCGACCTTGATCCGCTGCGCTATTCGCTGCTGTTTGAACGCTTTCTCAACCCTGAACGGGTGTCGATGCCCGACTTCGATATCGACTTCTGCATGGACCGGCGCGAAGAGGTGATCCGCTACGTGCAGGAGAAATACGGCCGCGACAAGGTGGGGCAGATCATCACCTTTGGTGCGCTGCTGTCCAAGGCTGCGGTGCGCGACATCGGGCGGGTGTTGCAGATGCCTTATGGCCAGGTGGACCGCCTGTCCAAGATGATCCCGGTCGAAGGTGTGAAACCCGTCAGTATCGAAAAGGCGCTGAAAGACGAGCCGCGCTTGCGTGAAGAGGCCCGCAACGAAGAGGTCGTCGACCGGCTGCTGACCTATGGCCAGCAGGTCGAGGGGCTGCTCAGGAACGCCTCGACCCATGCCGCCGGCGTGGTGATCGGCGACCGGCCGCTGGACGCGCTGGTGCCGCTCTATCAGGACCCGCGTTCCGACATGCCGGCGACCCAGTTCAACATGAAATGGGTGGAACAGGCCGGGCTGGTCAAGTTCGACTTTCTCGGCCTGAAAACCCTGACCGTGATCCAGAATGCGATGGATCTGATCTTCAAGTCGGGGCGCCCGCTGCATGTGGCCGCCGACGGGCGGCAGCTTTACGAGCCCGCCGAGGGGGCCGAAAACCAGATCAACGCCATCCCGCTGGAGGATGAACCGACATACAAGCTCTATTCCGCGGCCAAGACGGTGGCGGTGTTCCAGGTGGAAAGCTCGGGCATGATGGATGCGCTCAAGCGCATGAAGCCCACCTGTATCGAGGATATCGTGGCACTCGTGGCGCTTTATCGTCCGGGTCCGATGGAGAATATCCCGGTCTATTGCGAGGTGAAGAACGGGCTGCGCGAGATCACTTCGGTGCATCCGCTGATCGATCACATCCTTGAGGAAACGCAGGGTATCATCGTCTATCAGGAACAGGTGATGCAGATCGCGCAGGTCATGGCGGGCTACAGCCTGGGCGGCGCCGACCTGCTGCGCCGGGCCATGGGCAAGAAGATCAAGGAGGCGATGGACGCCGAGCGGCCCAAGTTCGAAAAGGGCGCGGCAGAGAACGGCGTCGATGCCAAGAAGGCCTCCGAGGTGTTCGACCTCCTGGAAAAATTCGCCAACTACGGTTTCAACAAGTCGCACGCGGCGGCCTATGCGGTGGTCAGCTATCAGACAGCCTGGCTCAAGGCCAACCACCCGGTGGAGTTCATGGCGGGTGTCATGAACTGCGATATCCACCTGACCGACAAGCTGGCGGTCTATTTCGAAGAGGTCCGCAAGGGGCTGGGCCTGCCCTATGTGCCGCCCTGCGTGAACCGGTCTCAGGCCACGTTCGACGTGGTGAACGGAGAGTTGGTCTATGCGCTGGGCGCGCTCAAGAACGTGGGCGTCGAGGCGATGCGCCTGGTGGTCGAGGGGCGCGGCAGCAAACCCTTCGTCAATCTCTTCGACGTGGCCCGTCGGGTCGACCTGAAGAAGGTCGGCAAGCGCCCGCTCGAGATGATGGCGCGCGCCGGGGCCTTTGACCAGCTCGATCCCAACCGCCGCCGCGTCTTTGACAGTATCGAGTCGCTGATGGCCTATTCCGGCGCGATCTTCGAACAGAAAAGCTCCAACCAGGTCTCGCTCTTTGGCGAGGCAGGTGACGACCTGCCCGAACCGCGTCTGGCGCAGGCCCCCGACTGGCTGCCCGCCGAGCGCCTTTCCGAAGAGTTCAAGGCCATCGGCTTCTACCTCTCGGGCCACCCGCTCGACGACTACATGCTCTCGCTGAAACGCAAGGGCGTGCTGACGCTGGACGAGGTCACCGAACAGGCGCGCTCGGGCCCGGTGCTGGCCAAGATGGCCGGCGTCGTCGCCGGGCGGCAGGAGCGCAAATCCGCCCGTGGCAACCGCTTTGCCTTTGCCCAGATGTCCGACCCGACCGGCGCCTTCGAGGTGACGCTGTTCTCGGACGTGCTGGAGAAAAGCCGCGAGTTTCTCGAAACCGGGTTCCATGTGGTGCTGACCGCCGAAGCGACGATGGAGGCCGACCAGCTCAAGCTGTTGGCGCGCTCGGTCGGCCCCGCCGATGCGGTGGTGGCCGAGGCCGGGGCCACCGGCCTGCGGGTGTTCATGGACAGCGCCGGCGCGGTCGAGACGGTGGCCCATATCCTGGCCGAGGCGGCGCAGGCCGCCCGCAATGCAGCGCGCGGACCGGTGCAACTCTGCCTGATGGATCCGGGCCTGCCCGGCGAGGTCGAAATGGATTTGGGACAGGAGTTTCCCCTGAACCCTCAGATCAAGGGCGCGCTGAAATCGCTCGACGGGGTGGTGGACGTCGAAGAGATGTGAGCACTCTCAGGCCGTGGCCCCGACCAGCGCGGTCAGGCCGTCACGGTCCAGCCGATCGCGAAAACCGATGCAGACAAGGCCGGTTTCGTGCGGGCCTTGGGCGGCGGTAACCTCCCAGCGGCGGCCCACGGTCTGGATCAGCCACAACGCCCCGTCGATATCGCGCAGATACCCTTTGGCGCGGATCACCCCATGGGGTCCGGTGGCCAGGTTGCGGGCCAGCTCCTTGACTGGCTGGCCACTTTCCGGGGTCAAGACCACACTGTCGAACAGGCGGTCGGAATGGTCAGCGGGCTGGCCCGCGCCGGGGGCGGGCAGCACGCCCAGCAGCGCGCCGGGGGCCACCCGGCCGCGTTCGGCCGGGATGGCGATGGCGCCCGGGGCGGCCTCGGCCAGCCAGGCCATCAACTCGGTTTGAGCCGCAGGCGCCAGCAGGTCTGTCTTGTTCACCACCACGATCTCGGCATCCGAAAGCTGCCGGGTGATGGTGTCGCCGACATAATCGTCCTGTGCGCGCTGGCGCACGGTCTCGCCGTCCACCACCACCACGATCCCGTCGGATCGGATACCTTCGGCCAGCAGCATGGTCGACACGATGGCACCGGGGATCGCCACGCCCGAGCTCTCTACCAGGATATGGTCGGGACGCGGTTCCATCGCGGCCAGATCGCCAAGTGCACCGATCAGGTCACTGCCGAAGGAACAGCAGATGCAGCCCCCCGCGATCGAGATCATGCCGTCCTCTTCGGCCTCGATCAGGTCGGCGTCGATGGGCAGGTCGCCGAATTCGTTGACCAGCACTGCCAGTCGCCGCCCAGCCGCATGGCGCAACAGGTGATTGACCAGCGTCGTCTTGCCTGCGCCCAGATAGCCGCCGATGACGGTGACCGGAAGCGGCGCCATCAGAGCGCCGATGCCGGAAAGACGCGCCCGCCCTGCACCGTGCCCCAGACCCCGATATCCTTGAGCGCCATCGGATCGGTCTGGGTCGGGTCGCTGTCGAGCACCGCGAAATCGGCCCGCTTGCCCACCTCGATCGAGCCGACCTCGCCATCCATATGCAGGGTATAGGCCGCGCCCAGGGTGATCGCATAAAGCGCCTCGGAAACGCTGATCCGCTCCGCTTCGCCCTGCACCCGGCCCGAGGCGGTGATCCGGTTGACCGCCGCCCAGGCGGTAAAGAGCGGCCCCAGCGGGGTGACCGGCGCGTCCGAGTGGATGGCCATGGGCACGCCGGTGTCCAGCGCGGTGCGGCAGGCATTCATCCGGCAGGCGCGTTCCGGTCCCACCGTCAGCCGGTAATGCTCGTCCCCCCAATAGAAATGGTGGTTGGCAAACAGGTTCACATTCATGCCCAGGCTGCGCATCTTGCGGAACTGCGCCGCGTCGGCCATCTGGCAATGTTGCAGGGTAAAGCGGTGGTCGGGGCTGGGATGTGCCTTGAGCGCGGGTTCCAGCATGTCCAGCGCCATCTGGGTGGCCTGATCGCCATTGGTATGGGTATGCACCTGCACCCCGGCGGCCAGCGCCCTGTGATAGAGGTCGGACATCTGCTCGGGCGCGGTGTACCACAGGCCGTTGGGCGCGCCGTTGTAATAGCCGGGCCAGCGCAGCCGGGCGGAAAACCCCTGGATCGAGCCATCGGCCACGGCCTTGATCCGCCCCAGCCGCAACCGCTCGGTCGAGCGCGGCTTGAGCGAAACGCAATAGTCCACGATTTCCTCGGCGCTCATGCCAAAGAACACGCGCAGCGGCACGATACAGGCGGGATAGTCGTCCTCGGCGGTGACCCTGAGCATCATGTCGACGCTGTCATCGGTCAGGCGGGCGGCCAGGTCGGTGCAGGTGGTCACCCCCGCCCGCACGCAAAGCTTGCCATAGTCGCGCAGGCCCCGTTCGTCACAATCGGTAAGCGCCCGGTCGAACCCCACATGCGGCCCCACCGGTGTCATCGCGTCGGGGCCGTAGAGCGGGCCAAGGGGCAGCCCGTCCTCGCCCAGCGGGATGCCGGGATGGTTCACGCCGGGTTTCATCAGCCCTGCCAGTTCCAGCGCGCGGGTGTTGACGTTCATGATATGGCCCGAGGCATGCAGGATGCCGATTGGCCGGGTGGTCGAAACCTGGTCGAGCTCCTGCCGGGTGACCCGGCGGTTCTCCATATAGATCGGGTCCAGCGCCCAGGCCGCCAGAGGCGCTTCGGGGTCGGTCATCTGGGCCTCTGCCTCGCGCAGCCGGTCCACCACCGCGTCGATGGATTTCAATCCGGACCAGACCCGGCCATCAGGGTCCATGCGGTCGAACCAGCCGACATAGACATTGCGCCAGAGTGTGCCCTCCATCGTGTGGGCGTGCCCCTCGACAAAGCCGGGCATCAGCACCTTGCCGGCAAAACGGTCGTCCAGACGATAGTCGCCCCAACTGGCCAGCTCCTCGAGCGTGCCGATGCCCAGGATACGTCCGTCGCGCACTGCCACATGGCTCACCTCGGGGCGAGAGGGGGCCATGGTGATGATTTTGCGGGCGGCATAGATGATCGTCTCGGCCATGGGGCCCTCCCTGTCTGACGCTCTGAGCTTAGGGTGCTTTCTTTCGTTGAAAAAATGGAATTAACTGGGGGCTAAGATCGGATTTTTAGGGGAAGCCTATGTTGAACTTTACCCTGAAACAGTTGCGCTATGTCGAGGCGGCGGACCGGTCCGGCTCTATCGCCAAGGCGGCTGAAGAGCTGAACATCTCGCAAAGTTCGATCACCGCGGCCATCGACGCGCTGGAAAGTGGGCTGGGCTTCGACCTGTTCGTGCGCACCCCGGCGCGCGGCATCCGCGCCACCGCGTCGGGGCGCGACGCGCTGGGCCTGATCCGCCGGTTTATCCACCAGTCGCACCAGTTCGAAGAGGAACTGAGCTCGCTGGGCGGGCTCACGCGCGGAACTGTCCGCATCGCCTGTTATGCCACCGCCGCCCCCTCGTTCCTGCCGCCTGTCCTGCGCGCGATCACCGAGGGGTTTCCCGATCTATCGATCCAGCTGCTCGAAGGGAACATGGCCCGGATCATGGAATTCCTGGACGAGGGCGAGGCCGATGTCGCCTTTACCTATTCCCAGGTGCTGAGCGACCGCTGCCATTTCGAGCCGCTGTTCGAGGCGCCGCCCTATGCGATGGTTTCGGTCGATGATCCGCTGGCGGGTCAGCCCAGCACGACCTTTGCCGAATTGGCGACCCGGCCGATGGTGATGCTCGACCTGCCGCATACGCGCGATTATTTCGTCGGCATGTTCGAGGCGCTGGGCCTGTCGCCCAACATCGCCCATTCCACCCGTTCGTCCGAGATTGTGCGCGCGCTGGTGGCGGGAGGCTTCGGGTTCTCGCTGCTCAACATCCGGCCGGTCGACTATCGCGAAAGCGAGTCGCGCTATCGCATCGTGCCGATCAGCGATGCACCGCTCAGTCCGATTTTTGGCATCGCGACCATGGACGGCGCACAACAAACCCGGATGGTGCGCGCCTTCGTGCAGAGCTGTACCGAGTTGAGGGATCGCGGAGTGTTCGAGGATCTCGTGGTGCGCTGCCCAGGCCAGCCAACCCCGCCATTCCCCAGAAAAATGTGAGAATGAGGCATAATTAATCCTGTTTTTTGGTCCGAATGGGTCGGCTACGGTCGATTCCATAACAAAAGACCCAACCAGGAGGACTACCCCGTGAAGCATCTGTTCAAGGGCCTGATTGCCGCGACTGCCGTCGCGTCTGTTCTGGTCGGAACCACCGCATCCGCCGAGGAGCCACGTCAGGGCGGCACGCTCAAGACCCAGCTTGGCAGCAATCTGCGCACCCTCAATTCGGCGGTGCAATCGGGGATTGTCACCGGTTTCCCCGGCGCCCAGCTCTTTGCCTCGCCGCTGCGCTATGACGACAGCTGGACGCCGCAGCCCTATCTGGCCGAAAGCTGGGAGGTTTCGGCCGACGGTCTCAAGGTCACGCTCAATCTGGTCAAGAACGCGGTGTTTCACGACGGCCATCCGATCACCTCGTCCGATATCGCCTTTTCGGTCAAGGTGATCCAGGAGGCGCATCCGTTCAAATCCATGTTCGCACCGGTCACCTCGGTCGACACGCCGGACGACCATACGGCGGTGCTGAACCTGTCCCATCCGCATCCGGGCCTGATGCTGGCCATGTCGGGTCAGCTGATGTCGATCATCCCCGAGCACATCTATGGCGATGGGCAGGACTTCAAGACCCATCCCCGCAATATCGAGGACGTGGTGGGATCGGGTCCCTTCAAGTTGGCCGAATACAAGAACGGCGAGTATGTCATCCTTGAGCGGTTCGACGACTTCTTCATCGAGGGGCGCCCGTATCTGGACAAGATCGTGATGCGGATCATCACCGACAGTTCAGCCCGCGCCATCGCCTATGAAAATGGCGAGCTGGATTTCGGTGCCTTTGAAAGCGAGCCACTGATCATCAACCGGCTGAAGAAGGTCGATCACCTGACCGTCACGCCCACCGGTTACGGCGCCATCGGCGCGCTGGACTGGCTGGCGATCAACACGACCAAGGGTCCGCTGGCCGACAAGCGGGTGCGCCAGGCCATCGCCTATGCGATCGACAAGAACTTCATCCAGAACGCGCTGATGCAGGGCACGGTGCAGGATTCCAATACCGGTATCCACCCCGACAGCCCGTTCTACAACGCCGACGTTAACACCTATGCGCTGGATCTGGACAAGGCCAACGCCCTGCTGGACGAGGCGGGCTTCCCGATGAAGGGGGACGAGCGGTTCGCGGTCACCATCGACTATGGCTGGCCCTCGGCCAAGCCGCATGTGGAATATGTGCGCGCCGCATTGAAAAAGGTGGGCATCAATGTCGAGGTCCGCGCCAGCGCCGATTTCCCGACCTGGGCCAAGCGCATGGGCACGATGGATTTCGATCTCAGCTGGGACGCCGTGTTCAACTGGGGTGACCCGTCGATCGGGGTGCACCGCACCTATCTCAGCTCGAACATCGCCAAGGGCGTCTGGTCGAACACCCAGGGTTATTCCAACGCCCGGGTGGACGAGCTGCTGGACATGGCCGGCAAGGAGAACGACCCCGAGAAGCGCAAGGCGCTTTATGCCGAGTTCCAGAGCATCGTGAATGACGAAGTGCCGATCTACTTCATCCAGACGCTGCCTTATCACACGGTCTATTCCAACAAGGTGATGAACGCGCCGGTGAACGGCATCTGGTCCACCTCGTCGCCGCTCGATCAGGTCTGGCTGAAAGAGTAACGCGACCGCGACACCGACCCCGGCGGCACTGGTCCGCCGGGGCAATTCCGAACGGCGGGGTCCTCTGGTGAACTTTCTGCGCGTCACCCTGATACGTATCCTCTACGCGGCGATCCTGCTGATCGCGGTTCTGGTGCTGAACTTTTCGCTGATGCACGCGGCGCCGGGAGATGTGGCCGATACCATCGCCCAGGCGGCAGGCGGCATCGACGCCGAGGCGCTGGAGCAGATCCGGCGCGAATACGGGCTGGATCAGCCGTTCCTGGTGCAGCTTGGCCGCTATATCGGCAATGTGCTGCAATTCGATCTGGGTTATTCTTATTTCTACAGCGACAAGGTCACCAACCTGATCCTCAGCCGCCTGCCGGCGACACTGCTTCTGGTGATCTCGGCACAGCTGCTGGCGCTGGTGGTGGGGGTGGTGCTGGGCGTGTTCTCGGCCCGCAAACCCAATGGCATCCTCAGCCATTTCGTGACCTTCTTGGCGCTGTTCGGCTATTCGGCGCCGGTGTTCTGGACCGGGTTGCTAATGCTGGTGGTGTTCTCGCTGATGGTGCCGCTGTTCCCGGTGGCCGGTATGCGCGATGTCACCATCGAAGGCGGCTTTTTCGTACAGGCGCTGGATATCGCCCATCATCTGGTCTTGCCGATGCTGACATTGGCCTCGATCTTTCTGGCGCTCTATTCGCGCCTGTCACGTGCCGCGATGATGGAGGTGCTGGGCTCGGACTATGTGCGCACCGCCAAGGCCAAGGGGCTGAGCCCGCGTCAGGTGGTCTATAAACACGCGTTGAAAAACGCGCTGTCGCCGGTGATCACGCTGGCGGGGCTGCAACTTTCGGCCGTCGTGTCGGGTGCCGTTCTGGTGGAAACCGTGTTTTCCTGGCCGGGTTTGGGCACGCTGGCCTTTCAGTCGATCCTGGCCCGCGACACGCCGCTGATCCTGGGCATCCTGTTCTTTTCGGCACTGGTGGTGATCGTGGGCAACCTGCTGACCGATCTGGCCCTGCGCCTGGTCGATCCGCGCGTGGGGGGCAAGAGATGAGCGAACCCGTGACCCTTCCCGAAGAGGCCCCGGAACAGGCCCGCCATCCCTTTACCGAGGCCTGGGAGATGTTCCGCCGCAACCACGCCGCGCTTGTGGCGCTGGTGCTGCTGGTGCTGATCTGCGTGCTGGCGGTGATCGGTCCGGCGCTGTATGGCCGCGATCCCTATGACATGGTCTGGGCCCCCTTCACCCAGCCCGGCGAGAACTGGGATTTCATCCTGGGCACCGATTACCTGGGCCGGGACCTGCTGGCGATGATCATCAGCGGCGCGCGGGTGTCGATCATCATCGGCCTGTCCGCCGCCTTTGTCTCGATCTTCATCGGCGTCACGGTGGGGGCGCTGGCCGGGTTCTATCGCGGCTGGGTCGAAGAGGCGCTGATGCGCTTTACCGAGTTCTTTCAGGTGCTGCCGACGCTGCTGTTCTCGATGGTGATCGTGGCCCTGTTCGGGGCCTCGCTGCCGATGATCACCGTTGCCATCGGCGTGGTCAGCTGGACCGCCGTGGCGCGCATCACCCGGGCCGAGTTCCTGCGCATCCGCGAGCTGGAATATGTCACCGCCAGCCGCGCCTCGGGTGCAAAAAACGCCAAGCTGATGTTCCGGGTGATCCTGCCCAACGCGCTGCCGCCGATCATCGTGCAATCGGCGCTGATGGTGGGATCTGCCATCCTGTTCGAGGCGGGGCTGTCATTCCTTGGCCTCACCGATCCCAACGTGGTCAGCTGGGGTCAGATCATCGGTTCGAACCGGACCTATTTCCTGGATGCCAGTTTTACCGTGACCATTCCGGGCGTGGCGATCTTTGTCACCGTTCTGTGCATCTCGCTGGTGGGCGATGGGCTCAACGATGCGCTCAACCCGAAACTGAGGGCGCGCTGATGACCGAAGCACTGCTCAAGGTCGAAAACCTGCGGATCGAGCTGACCACCCGCGCGGGCGTGGCGCCGGTGATCGACAACCTGTCCTTTGAGCTGGGGCATGGCGAGAATATCAGCTTTGTCGGCGAAAGCGGCTGCGGCAAGTCGATGACCGCGCTGGCGATCATGGGGCTCTTGCCCGAGGGGGTGGGCCGCGTCGCCTCGGGCCGCATCCTGTTCGAGGGCGAGGACCTGACCGCGGCCAGCGACAGCCGTTTGCGCGACATTCGCGGCAACGAGATCTCGATGATCTTTCAAGAGCCGATGACCTCACTCAACCCGGTCTATACGGTGGGCGAGCAGATCGCCGAGGTGCTGCGCGCCCATCAGGGCCTGTCGGCCCGCGCTGCCCGTGACCTGGCAGCCGACCTGCTGGACGCGGTGCGCATCCCCAACGCGCGGGCGCGGGCGGGCGATTACCCGTTCCAGATGTCGGGCGGACAGCGCCAGCGGGTGATGATCGCCATGGCGCTGGCCTGCCGTCCCAAGATCCTGATCGCGGACGAGCCGACCACCGCGCTGGACGTGACGGTGCAGGCGCAGATCTTTGACCTGCTGCGCGATCTGCGGCGCGACACCGGCACCTCGATCATCCTGATCACCCATGACATGGGGGCGGTGGCGGAAATGGCCGAACGGATGATCGTCATGTATGCCGGGCGAAATGCCGAGATCGGGCCGGTGGACCAGATCATCGAGCATCCGCGCCACCCCTATACCAAGGGGCTGATCTCGTGTGTGCCCCATATCATGGCAACCCTGACCGAGGACCGCCCCGACCTGACCGAGGTGCCCGGCATCGTGCCTGGCTTGCGCGAATTCGGGCAGGATCGTTGCCTCTTTGCCTCGCGCTGCGCCTATCGGACCGAGCAATGCCTGCGCCAGCGCCCCCCGGCAATGGCGTTTGACAACGGACAGCTGGCCGATTGCTGGCATGCGGAGACGCTGTAAATGACCGACCGGCCCCTTCTCGACGTCGAAAACCTGACCGTTCGTTTCGCGGTGCGCCGTGGCGGCGTCTTTGGCCGCAAACAGTTCCTGGACGCGGTCGACGGCGTCAGCTTTGCGCTGGCGCGGGGCGAGACGCTGGCCATCGTGGGCGAGAGCGGCTCGGGCAAGACCACCACTGCGCTGGCGGTGGCGCGGCTGGTGGCGGCGCATTCGGGCCGGGTCGAGCTGGACGGGGCCGATATCCTGGGGCTTGAGGGCGAGGCCCTGCGCCAGGTCCGCCGCAAGGTGCAGTTCATCTTTCAGGACCCTTACTCCAGCCTCAACCCGCGCCAGCGGGCCGAGGACGTGGTGCGCGAACCACTGCTAAGCCTCACCGACATGCCGCGCGATGAACAGCAAAAGGTGATAGACGAGCTGTTCGTTCAGGTCGGTTTGCGGCCCGAGCAGAAACGGCTGTTCCCGCATCAGTTTTCGGGTGGACAGCGGCAACGCATCGGCATCGCCCGGGCGCTGGCGACCCGGCCCGAGCTGATCATCTGCGACGAGCCGGTTTCGGCGCTGGACGTGGCGGTTCAGGCGCAGATTCTCAATCTGCTCAGGCGGTTGCAAAAGGAATTCGGGCTGACCTATCTCTTCATCAGCCACGATCTGGGCGTGGTCCAGCACATGTGCGATTCCATCGCGGTGATGTATATGGGCCGGATCGTCGAACATGGCCCCCGGCTGAGCCTGTTCAACAACCCGCTGCATCCCTATACGGCGGCGCTGCTCTCTGCGGTGCCCTCGGTCGACAAGGCGCGGCGGGCGGCGACGCGGCGCATCCTGATCCCGGGCGACCCGCCCGATCCGGTGAACCTGCCGCCCGGGTGCCGGTTCGCCAATCGCTGCCCGGTGGCGCAACCGCAATGTCGCGAGGCCGAGCCAGAGTTGCGCACGGTTGCCGGCGGTCAGCGCGTTGCCTGCCATCTGGTGAAAGAGGACGGAACCGCCCCGCTGTGACCCGACGCGAGGCTCAGTAATGCGGCGGGCGCTCGTCGCCCAGGATCACGCCGCCACTGCCCTCTTGCGCGCGGTCGGCCTCGCGCTGCCATAGCATCGCGACCCGCCGGGTCAGCCGGTCGATCTCGTCCTGCTGGCGCGCGACCACGTCGCTCAATTCATCCACGGTGCGGGTCAGATGCGCGATCCGTTCTTCGAGATGCGTCATGTCACGGTCCTTTCACAGTGGTGTGCCCCCTCCCATACAGGCGCAACGTCACGCTTGCCAGCCCCGCCATGACAGCCCGACAGTTGCGGCAGGGAGAACAGACATGAGCGTGATCATCGACAACGCCCCGGGCGTCACCACCATCACCATCAACCGGCCAGAGGCGCGCAACGCGGTCGATCCCGACACGGCACGCGCGCTGTATCAGGCGTTTCTGGATTTCGAGGGTGATCCCGACCAGCGCGTCGCCATCCTGACCGGGGCGGGCGGCGCCTTTTGCGCAGGCTTCGACCTGAAAACGGCCGGTTCCGGCGCGGCGGATGCCTGGATTGGCGCGCTCGACCTGCCCCCGGGTTGGAACGACCCCATGGGCGATCCGCGCCCCGGCCCGATGGGCCCCTCACGCCTGATGCTGTCGAAACCGGTGATTGCCGCGATCGAGGGACCGGCGGTGGCGGGCGGCATGGAACTGGCCGCCTGGTGCGATCTGCGGGTCATGGCCCAGGGCGCGGTGACGGGCGTGTTCTGCCGCCGCTGGGGCGTGCCGCTGATCGACGGCGGCACCGTGCGCCTGCCGCGCCTGCTGGGCCAGGGGCGGGCAAGCGACCTGATCCTGACCGGGCGCGCGGTCGAGGCCGACGAGGCGCTGGCCATGGGCTTTGCCAACCGCGTCTGCCTCGAGGGGGAGGCGCTGGCCATGGCGCAGGAACTGGCCCACGCACTGACCCGGTTTCCGCAGGCCTGCATGCTGGCCGATCACCTGTCCGCGCGGATGGAACCCGCGGAGCTGGCCGCAGCGCTGCGCCGCGAATGGCGCTCGACCGCCACCTTTGCCGCCGAAGGCCGCGCCGGGGCCGCCCGCTTTGCCGCGGGCAAGGGGCGCGGTGGCGATTTCGCCGATATCTGAACCCGCTCTGCGGCGGTGCTGCGCCTTGCCCCGGGGCGGGCCATGGGCTAGACCGCGCGCGGAACAACGACCGCCCGAGGACGCCCGTCATGGCCAAGCCCAAGAAAACGCCCCGCCCCAAGGCCGAGACGCCCAAGGGCTTTCGCGACTATTTCGGCGCCGAGGTGACCCAGCGCACCGAAATGCTGCGCACCATCGCGGGGGTCTATCATCGCTACGGCTTCGAGGCGCTGGAATCGAGCGCGGTCGAGACGGTCGAGGCGCTGGGCAAGTTCCTGCCCGATGTCGACCGCCCCAACGAGGGCGTCTTTGCCTGGCAGGAATCCGAGGATGACGGCGCGGGCGACTGGATGGCGCTGCGCTATGACCTGACCGCACCGCTGGCGCGCGTCTATGCCCAGCACCGCAACGACCTGCCGACGCCTTACCGCCGCTATGCGATGGGGCCGGTCTGGCGCAACGAGAAGCCCGGCCCGGGCCGATATCGTCAGTTTTATCAATGCGATGCGGATACGGTGGGCAGCGCCTCCATGGCCGCCGATGCGGAAATCTGCGCCATGCTCAGCGACACGCTGGAAACCGTCGGTATCCCGCGCGGCGACTATGTGGTGCGGGTGAACAACCGCAAGGTTCTGAACGGGGTGCTCGAAACCATGGGCCTGGCCGACGAGGGTCAGCGCGACGCGGTGCTGCGCACCATCGACAAGTTCGACAAGGTCGGCGCCGACGGCGTGCGCGAGTTGTTGGGCAAAGGACGGCTCGACGCCTCGGGCGCGTTCATCGACGGTGTCGGTCTGAGCGACGATCAGGCCGGGCCGGTTCTGGCTTTCCTGACCTCCAAGGGTGCGGATGCGGCCGCCACAGTGGCCAACCTGCGCGCGGCGGTGGGCGCCTCCCAGATCGGGGTACAGGGCATCGACGAACTGGAACAGATCGGCGAATTGCTGGCCGCAGGTGGCTACGGCTCTGACCGTATCGTCATCGACCCTTCGGTCGTGCGCGGCCTTGGGTATTATACCGGACCGGTCTACGAGGCCGAGCTGACCTTTGAAATCTTTGACGAAAAGGGCCGCAAGCGGCAGTTCGGCTCGGTGTCGGGCGGTGGTCGCTATGACGATCTGGTCAAGCGGTTCACCGGTCAGGAAGTCCCGGCAACGGGTGTTTCCATCGGCGTTGACCGCCTGCTGGCGGCCTTGCGTGAGAAGGGCCGCATTCAGGCGGTGGAGCATGGCCCCGTCGTGGTGACGGTGATGGATCGCGACCGCATGGCGGATTACCAGGCGATGGTGGCCGAGCTGCGCAACGCCGGTATCCGGGCCGAGGTCTACCTCGGCAACCCCAAGAACTTCGGCAACCAGCTCAAATATGCCGACAAGCGCAACTCGCCCATTGCGGTGATCGAAGGCGGCGATGAAAAGGCCAATGGCGTGGTGCAGATCAAGGACCTGATCCTGGGCGCGCAGATCGCTGCCAATGCCACGCTGGAAGAATGGAAGGAGCGCCCCAGCCAATACGAGGTCGCCCGTTCCGATCTGGTGGCCAAGGTGCGCGAGATTCTGGCGGAGCAGGCGGGATGATCACCCGCGCTCGTATTCTGGAGCAGGCCGCGCAGCTGCGCGCGCGGTTCGAGGCGGCAGGCGCGCAGGCGGTGGAAACGCCGATCCTGCAACCGGCCGAAACCCTGCTCGACCTTTATGGCGAGGATATCCGTGCCCGCGCCTATATCACCTCGGACGCGCTGCGGGGCGAGCAGATGCTGCGCCCGGATTTCACCGTGCCGGTGGTGCAGAAGCACATGGAACACGGCGCCGAACCGGCCCGTTACACCTATGCGGGCGAGGTGTTCCGGCGGCAAGAGCATGACCCCGACCGCGCCAATGAATATATCCAGGTGGGGTATGAGGTATTCGACCGCACCAACCCCGCCGCCGCCGATGCCGAGGTGTTCGCCCTGATCTCCCAGGCGCTCGACGGTCTGGCATTGCGCGCGGCCACCGGCGATATCGGCATCCTGATGGCCGCCGTGGCCGGGCTGAGAACCACTGAACCGCGCAAGGCGGCGCTGATGCGCCATATCTGGCGCCCGCGCCGGTTTCGAGCGCTGCTCGACCGCTATGCAGGCCGGACACCGGTGCCACCCGCGCGCGCGGCACTGCTGGCCGCCGCTGACCCGCTGGCCGGGGGCGCGCCAGAGATCGGCAAGCGTGACCGCGCCGATGTCGAGGCGCGGATCGCGGTCCTGCGCGCAGATGCCGCCGCCGCACCCATTTCGGACAATGAAATGGCCGGGCTCGATGCGCTGTTGTCGGTGCGCGAGACCATGCCCTTTGCGCTGGAACACCTGCGCGATATCGCGGTGGACCTGCCGCAGATCAATCCGGCGCTCGACCGGCTGGAGGCACGCATCGTCGCCCTGCGGGCGCGCGGGGTCGATGTGGACCGGCTCGACTTCGAGGCCTCCTATGGGCGCACTTCGATGGAATACTATGACGGTTTCGTCTTTGGTTTCTATGCCGAGCGGCGGCCCGACCTGCCGCCTATCGCCACCGGCGGGCGCTATGACGCGCTGACCCGGCGGCTGGGCAACGGGGCCGAAATTCCGGCCGTGGGCGGGGTGCTGCGCCCGGGCCTGATGCTGTTGCTGACGGAGACCGAGACATGAGCCTGAAGCTTGGGGTGCCGTCCAAGGGGCGCCTGATGGAAAAGACCTTTGCCTGGTTCGACAAGCGCGGCATCACGCTCAGCCGGACCGGGTCAGACCGCGAATATGCGGGCCGCGTCGATGGCATCGAAGGCGTGTCGCTGGTGCTGCTCTCGGCGGGGGAAATCCCGCGCGAACTGGCGGCGGGGCGTATTCATCTGGGCGTTACCGGCACCGATCTGGTGCATGAGAAACTGCCGCTCTGGGATCAGCAACTGCAAGAAGTGGCCCAGCTTGGCTTTGGCCAGGCCGACCTGATCATCGCTGTACCCGCCTGCTGGGCGGATGTGGATACGCTGGACGATCTGGATGCGGCGGCGGCAGGGTTTCGGGCCCGGCACGGTCACCGCCTGCGCATCGCCACCAAGTATCATCGGCTGGTACGCGAATTCCTGACCGCTGCGGGCGTGGCCGATTATACTTTGGTCGACAGCCAAGGCGCGACCGAGGGCACCGTCAAGAACGAGACCGCCGAGGCGATTGCCGACATCACCTCGACCGGCGAGACCCTGCGCGCCAACCACCTGAAGATCCTGAGCGACGGGTTGATCCTGCGCAGCCAGGCAACGCTCTGGCGCAGCCGCACCGCGCCTCTGGAGGCCGCGGACAAGCAGGTGCTTGAGCTGTTGCTGGACCGTTTGGCGAAATAGGGGAAGGGGGCGCTGCCCCCGCCTACAAAATTCGTCGAATTTTGTAGGCGCCCCCGGAGTATTTCGGGCGAAATGAAGGGGCGGGATCTCAGTGAAAATCGCGGCTGGGAAACAGGCGTTTGGCCTGCTCCCTGGGGTGCATGGCCCGGGGTTGCGGGCGCGGGCGGGGGGCGCTGTCGGTCTGCGGTGTGGTCTGGCCAACTGCACTGTCCAGAGGATGGCCCAGATCGGCGAGTCGGGGAGAGAGATCCTCGATCCGCTGGGCGATCAGGTGCACCACGATCCCCTCGCGTTGCAGGTACCCCGTCACGCGCAACAGCCGCCCGCCCATCACGATGCGGCGGAACTGTTCATAGATCTTGGGCCAGACCACCACGTTGCTGACCCCGGTTTCATCCTCGAGTGTCAGAAAGATCACCCCCGAGGCGGTGCCCGGGCGCTGGCGGGTGATGACAAGGCCGCAGACGCTGACCCGGTGGGCGGTCACGGTGGCCAGCTTGTCATGGGGGGTCAGGCCGGGGATCGCGGGGCGCAGCAGCTCCATCGGGTGGGCGCGCAGGGTCAGGCGCATCGACACGTAATCCTCGACCACCTCCTCGCCCAGATGCATGGCGGGCAGGGCCACCTGCGGCTCGTGGATGATCTCGCCGTCGAGCGGATCGTTGAACAGGGGCAGCGGCGCCTGCCCCCGGATCGCCCGCACCTGCCAGAGCGCGTCGCGCCGCCCGATCCCCATATCGGCAAAGGCATCCGCCTCGGCCAGCCGTTCCAGCACCGCCGGTGTCACACCGGCGCGCAGCCACAGCGCCTGGGGATCGGGATAGCCATTGCCACGGGCCGCCACGATCCAGCCGGCATCCTCTTCGCGGAACCCCTTGATCTGGCGAAAGCCCAGCCGCAGGGCCAGCGCCCCGTCGGCGCGGCGTTCCAGCCGGTTGTCCCAGTCGCTGGCATTGACGCAGATCGGGCGCACTTCGACCTGATGGTCGCGGGCATCGCGCACGATCTGGGCCGGGGCATAAAACCCCATCGGCTGCGCGTTCAGCAGCGCGCAGGCAAAGACCGCCGGGTGGTGGCATTTCAGCCAGGCCGAGACATAGGCCAGCATGGCAAAGGCCGCCGCGTGGCTTTCGGGAAAGCCGTAATCGGCAAAACCCTCGATCTGGCCGAAACAGCGTTCGGCTACCTCCTGGCTATAACCCTTGCGCCGCATACCGGCGATGAACTTGTCCCGATGCGCGCCGATCGTGCCCATGCGGCGGAACGAGGCAAGCGAGCGGCGCAGATGGTCGGCCTCTTCCGCCGTATAGCCCGCGCCCACCACGGCGATTTGCAGCGCCTGTTCCTGAAACAGCGGCACGCCAAGGGTGCGCGCGGTGACCGCCGCCAGTTCCGGGCCAAAGGGGTCGGCCTTTTCCAGCCCCTGGCGGCGCCGGATATAGGGTTGCACCATGCCGCCCTGGATCGGGCCGGGACGGACGATGGCGACCTCGATCACCAGGTCGTAAAAGGTGCGCGGCCGCATCCGGGGCAGGAAATTCATCTGCGCCCGGCTTTCCACCTGAAACACGCCCACCGCATCGGCGGCGCAGAGCATGTCATAGGTGGTCGCGTCCTCTTGCGGCACGGTGTCGATGGTCAGGTGCCGCTGCTCGTGCTGGCGCATCAGGTCAAAGGCCTTGCGGATACAGGTCAGCATGCCCAGGCCCAGCACATCGACCTTGAGGATGCCCAGCGTGTCGATATCGTCCTTGTCCCATTCGATGAGGGTTCGGTCCTCCATCGCGGCATTCTCGATCGGGGCGAGTTCGTCCAGCCGCCCGCGGGTGATGACAAAGCCGCCCACATGCTGTGACAGGTGGCGGGGAAAGCCGATGATCTCGCCGATCAGGCGGATGGTCAGCGCCAGCCGCCGGTCCTCGGGGTCAAGGCCCAGTTCGCGTATCCGCGCAGGATCGGCGCCGCCATTGGACTGGCCCCAGATCTGGCCCGAGAGGCTGGCGGTCACGTCCTGGCTGAGCCCCATGACCTTGCCCACCTCGCGAATGGCCGCGCGCGAGCGGAAATGGATCACCGTGGCGCACAGGCCGGCGCGATGCCGGCCGTATCGCCGGTAAATCCACTGGATCACCTCTTCGCGCCGTTCATGTTCGAAATCGACGTCGATATCCGGCGGCTCGCCCCGGTATTTCGAGATGAAGCGCTCGAACACCATGGCGATCTGGTCGGGCGAGACATCGGTGATGCCCAGCAAATAGCACAGGATCGAGTTGGCCGCCGAGCCGCGCCCCTGGCACAGGATGCCCTGCGAGCGGGCGAATTGCACAATGTCGTGCACCGTCAGGAAATAGGCGGGAAAGCCCAGTTCGGCGACCAGCTTGAGCTCCTTGGCCACCAGTTCATGCACGCGCTGCGGCGCGCCGCCGGGATAGCGGCGCACGATCCCCTCGGCGGTCAGCCGCTCCAGCCGGGCCTGCGGGGTTTCGCCCTCGGCGACCTCGTCGGGATATTCATAGCTCAGCTCGCTCAGGCAGAAACTGCACCGGGCGGCGATGTCCAGCGTGCGGCGCAGGGCGGCGGGGTGGTCGCGGAACAGCCGGGCCATGTCGGCATGGCCCTTGAGGCGGCGTTCGGCATTGGGCAGGGCGCGGGTGCCGATCTGGTCGATGGTGATATGCTCGCGCATGCAGGTCAGCACATCGGCCAGCTGGCGGCGACTGGCGCGATGCATCAGCACATCGCCCACCGCCACCATCGGGGCCGAACTGCGCAGGGCCAGCCGGGCGCAGGCGGCCAGCCAGGCCTGATCGGACCCGTCATAGCGCGGTGCCGCGCCCAGAAACACATGACCGGGAAAGCGGCGCTGTACCTGCTGAAGATGGGGCAGGGCGCCGTCGAGCCGCCCCTGCGGCAGTGCGATCAGGATCATGCCGGTGCAGCCCGCCAGCAGGTCGGCCAGATCGAGGTGACATTCGCCCTTTTCCGCCCGCCGCTTGCCCAGGGTCAGCAGCCGGGTCAGCCGCTGATAGGCGGCGCGGTCGCGGGGCAGGGCGATCCAGTGCAGCGGGCTGTCGCGCAGCACCAGGCGGCAGCCGGTGATCAGCCGGGGCAGGCGCGGCACCTCGGGCCGGGCGATCGGCTGCGGATGCCCGACCTCCTGACGCGAGCAGGAATCGATCCGGTGCTGCGAGCGGATGCGGATGGCTTCGTCCGCCTCGCGCCGCAACTCCCTTAGCGCGGCATAGGCCCGCACCACCCCGGCCAGAGAGTTGCGGTCGGTGATGGCGATGGCATGCAGGCCCAGCTCGGCGGCGCGGGTCACCATCTCCTCGGGATGCGAGGCGCCGGTGAGAAAGGTGAAATTGGTGGTGACGCAAAGCTCGGCATAGGTCATGCGAATTCCCCCTGTACGAACCAGCCCGGGTTCTGCGGTGTATGGAACAGCCACAGCCGCCGCCCCTGCCGGGTCTCGACATGCCAGTAATCGCGGACCCCGCTGCGCCAGTTCTCGTCGGGTAGCCACCATTCGGGGGCGATCCGTTCCGGTCCGGTGACGCGCGCCGTGCTCAGCGACATGCGCCGCCAGCGGAACCGCTCGGGCGGGCGCGGGCCGGTGGCGGCGAGGGGTTCGGGCGGGAACAGCAGGATCGGGCGCGGGCGGGGCGATGCCCAGCTCCCCTCTGGTTCCGACCAGGCCGCGGCGGCGATGGTAAAGCCGCGTTCGGGGATATGGCTGTCGACGGGCAGAAACCGCTGGATGTTCTCCAGCCCGATCCGGGTGCCGATCCGGCTGATCAGGTCGTCCAGCCGGTCGGCCCGGCCCGAGGAGACATGGCTGAGCTGGCGCACCGGCAGCGGCTCGACCCGGGTCGCCTCCAGCCGCATCTGGTCGATGCCATAGCCCGCGTCGACCTCGCGCACGCCACGTTCGAACAGCGGCAGGATACGGGCGGCATCGCGCAGCGGGCGGGCCAGGCGCAGTTCGACCGTCTGCGCCTCCTGATCGACCCGGCGCAGGGTCAGGCACAGGCTGCGCGCGCCCGCCTCCTGCGTCTTGAGCCGGGCGCAGAGCTGGTCGAGCAGGCGCCCGGTGCCCGCCATCACGTCATCGAACAGGCCGATCGGGTCGGGCAGGGTCAGGCGAACCCCGTAATGGGGCGGTTCGGCCAGGGGCGAGATCTGTTCGGGTTGGCGCCCCATCGCCTGATCCAGCCGCAGCAGCGGTTCGGGACCGAAACGGCGGGTCAGCGGCGCGCGGGCGGTGCGCTCGAGCTCGCCGATCTTGCGCAGGCCCAGGCGGGTCAGGCCGGTGACGGTGTCCTCGCCCAGGCGCAGGGCGGCGACGGGCAGATGGTCCAGCGCCGCCAGCGGCTGGCCGGGGTCGGCGCAGCCCTCGCCGTGATGGGCCAGCGCCCAGGCCGCGCCACGCGTGTCGGCCAGCCCGATTCGGGCGGCCAGCCCCGCGCGCGCAAGGCGCTGGCGCATGTCGGAGAGCAGCATCGCCTCGCCGCCGAACAGATGCGCCGCCCCGGTGATGTCCAGCACCAGCCCGTCGCGCCCCTCAAGCCCGACCCAGGGGCAATAGCGCGTGGCCCAGCGGCGCAGCATCCGCAGGAAGCGCGCATCGCCCGCCGGATCCGCAGGCCGGGTTTGCAGATCGGGGCAAAAGGCGCGGGCATCCGCATAGGCCATGCCGCGATGCAGCCCGGCCCGCTCCGCCCCGGTATCGAGGCAATAGAGCCGGTCCGCATTGGCCTGTTTCAATGTCAGGGCAAAGGGGCCGTCAACCGGACGCGCCCGCAGGGCCCGGTCGCTGGCCAACCGGGGAAACCAGATCGAGACGACGCGACGCCCTATTCCATCGAACATGCCAGGCCCCCAATGTTCCTGATTTGTTCTTAATAATTTCCCACCGCATCAGAGTCGAGTCCGATGGGTCGAAAACCGGGGCGCAATGCCAGCGGGTTTCGGCCGCGTTGCTGCCCATGCCCTCGGGGATCAGGCACAATCCGGTCGTCTTGCCATCCTTGGCCGCCAGTTGCAGGCGCCGCCCGGCGGTCAGGCTCAGCGGCGCCGTCAGCTCGATCACCACAAGGGGCAGGGCGCCGTCGCGCAGGCTTTCCTCGGCCACGGCCAGGGTATCGGTCTGGTCCCTGGTCTGGGCCAGCAGCAGCCGCGCGGGGTCGAAATAATCGGCCAGCCCCAGCGGGTTGATCAGCTCGGGCCGCCAGCTCTCGCGCAGCCACAGAAGGCCGCTCACCTGGACGGCGGTGACGGCGGCCATGGCCACGGCCAGGGGGCCGCAGGCTTCGTGCACCCGACCGGGGCGCAGGGGAAAGGAGGCGTTCAGGGACGGCATGGATCAAAAATAACCACAGGCGGTGCCGGGTTCAAATAGTCTCGGTCCGGCGCCGGGGCCGAAAATGGCAAAACCGGCGCGCGGAACGCGCCGGTTTCACGGGCAGACGACCCAATCGGAGAGGTGCCGGTCGCGGCCCCCGGTCCTAGCCGAAGACGCGGGTCAGCGCCTGATCGACCGCATCGGTGATGGCGTCGATATCCTCGGCGGTGGCGATCAGCGCCGGCGAGAAGCACAGCGTGTTGTTGCGACCCGGGATCGAACGGTTGGTCACCCCGATGATCACGCCCTGCGCCATGCAGTCGGCAACCACGGCCTGTGCCTGTTTCTCGGTCACCGGTTCCTTGGTCTCGCGATTGGCCACCAGCTCGGCGCCCAGGAACAGGCCCTTGCCGCGCACATCGCCGATCACGGCGTGCTTTTCCATCAGCGCGTGCAGGTTGCCCAGCATCCGCTCGCCCATGGCGGTGCAATTGCCCAGCAGGTCCTCATCCTCGATGATGCGCATGTTTTCCAGCGCTGCGGCGGGGCCGGCGGTGCAGCCGCCAAAGGTCGAAATATCGCGGAAATAGTTCAGCGGATCGTCGCTGTTATCCTTGAACATCTCGAACACTTCTTCGGTGGTCACCATGCAGGCGATGGCCGCATAGCCCGAGGCGACGCCCTTGGCCATGGTCACGAAGTCGGGCTTGATGCCGTATTGCTGATAGCCGAACCAGGTGCCGGTGCGGCCGATGCCACAGACGACCTCGTCGATATGCAAGAGCACGTCGTATTGCTTGCAGATCTCCTGCACCCGCTCCCAATAGCCTTCGGGCGGGGTGATGACGCCGCCACCGGCGGTCACCGGCTCAAGGCACAGCGCGCCGACGGTCTCGGGGCCCTCGCGCAGGATCACCTCTTC
The DNA here is from genome assembly GCF_022321465.1 of Ruegeria alba. Taxonomy (NCBI): domain Bacteria; kingdom Pseudomonadati; phylum Pseudomonadota; class Alphaproteobacteria; order Rhodobacterales; family Roseobacteraceae; genus Ruegeria; species Ruegeria alba. Next base: position 67,822 of record NZ_JAKOEM010000020.1, read on the forward strand.
GATCAGGTCGGCAGCGGCGCGACCGAACTCGGCGCCCGACAGATGACCCAGCCCCAGCTCTTCCTTGCGGTATTCCATGCAATGGGGAACCTTGACGAAATCCGGTGCGAAGGGACCGTATTGCGCGTTGCGCTCGTCCTGGCCACCCGCCGACATCGCTGCCAGCGTCGAGCCGTGATAGTCGCGGTCACGATAGAGGATCTTGGTCTTCTTGCCGCCGTATTTCTTGTGCGCGATCTGGCGCACCATCTTGAACGCCTTCTCGTTCGCCTCGGAGCCCGAGTTGGTGTAATAGACCCGGCTCATCCCCGGCATCTTGGAAATCAGCTTCTCCGCATACAGCGCGCCGGGAATCGAGCCCGCCGAGTTCGCAAAGTAGCAAAGTTTCATCAACTGGTCATAAACCGCCTTGCAGATGGACTCACGTCCATAGCCCACGTTGACGGTCCAGACGCCGCCCGAGACGGCGTCGAGATGCTCTTTGCCCTTCTGATCCCAGACCCGCATGCCCTTGCCTTCGACGATGATGCGGGGGTCGTTGGTCTCAAAGGGTTTGTGCTGGATCAGATGGTGCCAGATATGGGCGCGGTCGGCTTCGACCACCCGACTCAGATCGTTTTCGTTGAACGTGCCGTCCATGAGGGGCCCTCTCCTGATGACTGTTTGATCGACTCCGATGTCCCAGAAAAACCGAGACGCGTGATAGAGTCCAGAGACGTCAAATCCTGGGCATCCGATAGGGCCAGAAATATACCTCACATATATCCAATATGGCTGCCCTTACGGCAGCTTGCTGCGCTGCTTCCCCGGATAGCGGGCTGAAAAATATAGGTATTTCCAGATTTGAGGTTTTGAAATCCGCACGTTGGTCTGTCCAAGACTTGACCCAATGGCAGAAAAATTCGTTGATCGAAAGGGGGATTTCCTTTCGGAGTAGGGAGGGGCGCTCGGTCGAGGGCCCGCGAAACAGCAGAAACGGCTGAACCGTTCGCGAAATTCCTCCGCCATTCCGGCGGAACACAGGGAGAATTAGATGATGACTGCAAAAACGAAGCTTTTGGGTGCTGTGGCCGGTCTGGCGCTGGCGGTTGGCGCCATGCCTGCGGCGGTGGCTGCCGAGGGCGAGATCACCGTGGCCTACTTCCTCGAATGGCCGATGCCGTTCGAATACGCCAAGCAGAAGGGAACCTATGACGAGGCGCTGGGCGTCAAGGTCAACTGGGTCAGCTTCGAAAGCGGCGTGAAGATGTCGGCGGCGATGGCGTCGGGCGATGTGCACCTGTCTGTCAGCCAGGGCGTTCCGCCCTTCGTGGTTGCCACCTCGGCCGGGCAGGACCTGCAAATCCTCGATGTGGCTGTGTCCTATGCCGACAACGACAACTGCGTCGTGCGCTCGGAGCTGGAGATCGACAAGGACAATGCCGGTGAACTGGCGGGCAAGAAGGTTGCCGTGCCGCTGGGCACCGCCGCGCACTATGGTTTCCTCAAGCAGATGAACCATTTCGGCGTAGATGTCGCCAGCATGGACGTTGTCGACATGGATCCGCCCGATGGCGCCGCGGCGATTGCCCAGGGCGCGGTCGACATGTTCTGCGGTTGGGGCGGCTCGCTGCGCCGTGCGCTTGAGCATGGCAATGTGCTGCTGACCGGTGACGAAAAGACCGAACTGGGTATCCTGGTGTTTGACGTGACATCGGGCCCGGCGGGCTGGGTCGCGGAGAACAGCGAACTGGTTGCCAAGTTCCTAAAGGTGACGGCGGATGCAAACGCCATGTGGGCGGACGAGGCCAACCATGCCGAGATGCTGCCGCTGATCGCCAAGGATGCCGGCATGGATGAAGAGGCGACCGCCTCGACCATCGCCACCTTCAAGTTCCCGACCATCGAGGAGCAGATGAGCGGTGCCTGGCTGGGCGGCAATGCGCAGACCTTCATGAAGGGGGTGGCGGATGTGTTCGTCGAGGCGGGCAGCATCGACAGCGCGCTGGACACCTACGAGAACGCCGTGAACACCGGGCCGCTGGCCGCGGCAGGCGGCATGTAAGCCGACCGGACGACGGGCGGCGGGCTGTCCCGCCGCCTGCATTTTGCATGTTGCCCGGAACCGGCGACACCATACCCCTGCAAATATCTCCAACAGGAAAGGCGGGCCATGTCGGGACTGTCTATCGAAAACATATCCATGCGCTTTGACCTGCCGAACGGCAGCTCGGTGCAGGCGCTGAAAAACGTGACGCTGCATATCAAGGAAGGCGAGTTGATGAGCGTGCTCGGCCCTTCGGGCTGCGGCAAGACAACATTGTTGAATATTGTCGCCGGGTTTCTGGCGCCGACCGAGGGCCACATCGCCATGAACGGGCACAAGGTCCACGGACCTGACGCGGAACGCGGCATGGTGTTCCAGCAGGGCGCCTTGTTCGAATGGATGAACGTGCGCGACAATGTCAGCTTCGGCCCGCGCATGAAGGGGCAGCGCGAGGCGGAGTATGGCAGCCATGTCGACCATCTGCTCGACGTGACCGGCCTTGGCGATTTCAAGGACAAGGCGATTTATGAGCTGAGCGGCGGCATGCAGCAGCGCGTCGCGCTGGCCCGTTGTCTGGCCAACGATCCCGACGTGATCCTGATGGACGAGCCGCTGGGCGCGCTGGACGCGCTGACCCGCGAAAAGATGCAGGGCCTGGTTCTGAAGCTCTGGAAAGAGACCGGCAAGACCATCATCCTGATCACCCACTCGGTCGAAGAGGCCCTTTTGCTGGGTGAACGGCTGCTGGTCATGGCGCCGCGCCCTGGACGCATCCACAAGGAATACCGCCTGCCTTATGCCGATATGGGGGTGAATGCGGACCTGCGCGAGGTCAAGAAATCCGAAGGCTACTCCCAGACGCGCGAGGAAATCCTCTCGATGATCTGGGACATGGAGGAAGAAATCATGGGACGCACGGAGGCAGCACAATGATCGGCCTGATTATCCTTGCGGTCTATGTGGCGATCTTTGTCGGGTCGTTCCTGGCCGTGCGCTTTTTCGTGCGCAAGACCACCAATGACTTTACCTCGCTCAAGACCGTGACTTTCGGTGACGAGAGCGCGGTCACCTCGAACCGGATCGCCTCGGTGGTGTCGGTTCTCACCATCTTTCTGATCTGGGGATCGTTCACCGGGTCGAAATACGTGCCCTCGTTCCTGCACGCGCCGGCGCCTTTTGTCGGTGACACCTCGTTTGTCTACACGCTCGAGGATGCCAATGGCGCCCGCGACGACGCCACCGTCCATGTCAAGGTCTACCCCTTTGGTGAAAAGACCGAGAATTTCGACGTGGATCCGGGGCCGGGCTTTGCCAAGGACGATGCGGTGTCGATGACCGCATCGCGCTCGACCACCATCATCTTTGACAAGAATGACGAGGCCAAGCGCAAGGAAGGCGCCAAGATCGTGGCCATCGACGGCACCGCCATATCCGAAGGTCAGTCGATCAAGACCGGGTCAGGGCAGTTTTCGCTGACCGACAAGGGGGCGATCAGTTTCCGGCCGCCCTCGGGCTTGCAGATGGAGCCGATCTGGCTGCCGCCGCCCGAAGCCGTGGTCAGCCGTCTGGGCGAGATTGCCAAGTCGGGCTATCGTGACAGCACCTTGTGGGAACATCTGGGCTTTTCCCTGTTCCGCGTGATCGCCGGTTTCTTCTTTGGCGCGCTGGTGGGTATTCCGCTGGGCTATGCCATGGGGTTGAGCGACTGGTTCCGCGGCTGGTTCGACCCGATCGTCGAATTCATGCGCCCGGTGCCGCCGCTGGCCCTGATCCCGCTGGTCATCATCTGGGCGGGGATCGGCGAGACGGGCAAGATCATCCTGCTGTTCCTCGCGGCCTTGTGGATCATGGCCATCGCCGCCCGCTCGGGCGTCTCGGGGGTCAGGATCTCGAAGGTGCACGCCGCCTATTCGTTGGGCGCCAGCAAGGCGCAGATCATGCGATACGTGATCGTTCCGAACTCGCTGCCCGAGATCTTTACCGGCGCGCGGGTGGCGATGGGGGTCTGCTGGGGCACCGTGGTTGCCGCCGAACTGGTGGCGGCGGAAAAGGGCGCTGGTATGATGATCATGGTCGCGTCCAAGTTCCAGCTGACCGATATCGTGATCATGGGGATCATCCTGATCGGCGTGATCGGCTTTGGCATCGACATCCTGATGCGCTGGGCCGAACGGGTGCTGGTACCCTGGAAGAGCAAGGGCTGATCCACCTTCGGCAAGAAAAAATCGGGGCCCTGCGGGGCCCCGGTTCTATTGTTGCGGCAGGCACGTGTTATTACGATCTTTCCTTGCCGGGCGTGTTTGTGCCACATCTGCGCGCAAGGCATCACTCAGGGAGGACAGGACATGACCGGCAACAGCATCTATGACCAGCATCTGGACCGGACACGTGCCAATTTTACTCCGCTGTCACCGCTGAGCATGATCGAGCGTACGGCGGCGATCTATCCGGATTACCCCTCGGTGGTGTACGGCACCCGCCGCTACACCTGGGCGGAAACCTATGCGCGCTGCCGCCGGCTGGCCGGGGCGCTGACCGCGCGCGGGATCGGCAAGGGCGACACCGTTTCGATCATCGCCGCCAATATCCCCGAGATGTACGAGGCGCATTTCGGCGTGCCCATGGTGGGTGCGGTGCTGAACGCGATCAATACCCGCCTCGATGCCCCGATCATCGCCTTCATCCTGACCCATGCCGAGGCCAAGGCGCTGATCGTCGATCCCGAATTCTCGGCCGTGGTGCGCGATGCCTTGGCACAGATCGACCGCCCCGACCTGCTGGTCATCGACATCGAGGATCCCAGTTTCGAAGGCGGGGAGCGGCTCGGCGCACTGACCTATGAGGAACTGCTGGCCGAGGGTGACCCCGAATTCACCTGGTCGCTGCCGGATGATGAATGGGACGCGATCGCGCTGAACTACACCTCGGGCACCACCGGCAACCCCAAGGGGGTCGTCTATCATCACCGGGGCGCGGCGCTGAATGCGAACACCAATATCCTCGACTGGGGGATGCCGAAACACTCGGTCTATCTTTGGACCTTGCCGATGTTTCATTGCAACGGCTGGTGTTTTCCCTGGACCATGGCGGCCAATGCCGGGGTGTCCGTCTGCCTGCGCGCGGTACGGGACGAGCCGATCTATCGCGCTTTCCGTGAGGAAAAGGTGACCCATTTCTGCGGCGCGCCCATCGTGCTGAACATGCTTGCCAACGCGCCCGCGCATCTCAGGGATTTCGACCACCAGATCAAGGTGATGACCGCAGGCGCGCCGCCGCCCGCCGCCGTGATCGAAAAGATGGAGGCGATGGGCGTCGAGGTGACCCATGTCTATGGCCTGACCGAAACCTATGGTCCGTCGGTGGTGTGTGCCTGGAAAGAGGAATGGGATGCGCGGCCAGCCAGTGAACGGGCGGCGCTGAAGGTGCGCCAGGGGGTCAAGAACGCGGCGCTGTCCGGCCTGATGGTCGCGGATCCCGACACGCTGGAGCCTGTGCCCGCCGATGGCGAGACGATGGGTGAGATCTTCATGCAGGGCAACGTGGTGATGAAAGGGTATCTCAAGAACCCCGATGCCACGGACAAGTCGTTTCGCGGTGGCTGGTTCGCCTCGGGCGATCTGGGGGTGATGCATCCCGATGGCTATATCGCGCTCAAGGACCGGTCCAAGGACATCATCATCTCGGGCGGCGAGAACATCTCGTCTGTCGAGGTGGAGGGTGTGCTTTACAAGCATCCGGCGGTGATGGAGGCAGCCGTGGTCGCCAAGCCGGACGAGAAATGGGGCGAGACGCCTTGCGCCTTTGTCGAGCTGAAACCGGGGGCCGAGGCCGATGCGGCCGAGATCATCGACTATTGCAGGGCGAACATGGCGCATTTCAAGGCGCCACGGACCGTTGTGTTCGGCGAGTTGCCCAAGACCTCGACCGGAAAGGTGCAGAAGTTCGTTCTGCGTGACCGGGCAAGGGCGCTCTGACATGGGTTTGCCGGGGCTGACCATCGCACCCATGGGCCTGCCGGATCTGGATATGGTTCTGGACTGGGCGGCAGAGGAGGGGTGGAACCCCGGGCTGGACGATGCGCGGGCATTTCATGCCGCAGACACGCAGGGGTTCTTTCTGACGCGGGTCAAAGGCGAGCCGGTCGCGGCGATCTCGGTGGTCAACCACGATGCCGGTAACGCCTTTCTGGGCCTCTTTCTCTGCCGACCCGACTGGCGGGGGCAGGGGATCGGGCTGGCGACCTGGACCCGTGCGCTGGAACACGCGGGTACCCGATCTGTCGGTCTCGATGGTGTGGCAGCGCAAGAGGCGAATTATGCAAAGTCGGGTTTTGTGCGAACCGGGGCCAGCCTGCGGCACGAAGGGCGCTGGCCAGCGGTTCGGTCACCTGAGATACGGTCAGCGGCCTTGTCGGATATGCCACGGCTGATCGAACTCGATGCCGCTGCCGGTGGCTTCAGCCGCCCGACATTCCTGAACGCCTGGTTGGCACCAGGCCAGCCCGAGCGGGCCACGCGGGTATTGCAAAAGGACGGCGAGATCGTTGGCTTTGCCTCATGGCGGGCCTGTCGCGAAGGAACCAAGATCGGCCCCATCATAGCGCCGAGCACTGCCACAGCACTGGACCTGGTCGCGGATATCGCCGCTGAGCGACCGAATTGCCCGCTGATCATCGATTTACCCGAGGCCAATACATCGCTATGCCGCGCGCTGGAAGGTGCCGGATTCACCGTGCCCTTTGCAACGGCCCGAATGTATCGCGGCACGGTCCCGCAGACAGGTCCGGGGTTGCAGGCGATTGCCACAATGGAACTGGGCTGAGCGGCTAGTCGAACAGCGACAGGTCCAGATCCAGCATCTCGCCCATCCAGATGGCGCGGTCGCGATGATCGCGCAATTCGTCGCCGGTCTCGGGATGGGCAAATATGGTCAAGCCCTGCCGGTTCAGCATCAGCCAGGGCACGACCTTGTCGAAGTCCTCGGGGCCAAAAGCCAGTTGGCAGCTCCAGCGCGGATGCGGGCCGACATTCCGAGCGTGAACCCGGCCCATCTGCACCGGAAACAGGTGCGCCGCCTGTTCGCAGACCTGCCGGGCGGTCGCCACGCTGTCGGCGTCGAAATAGACATGGGCATGATAGCCGGTGATGGACTGGTTCATCGGTGTCTCCTGTTTCATCTGGGGCAATATGCCGATGCGAAAATGTGCCTGCAATTCCGTACAGACGAACCGCACCTGTGCGCTTTCAGCGTTTTCGGTGGTGCAGCACCCGCCCCAGCGTGTTCATCAGCAGTTGCGCCGCCAGGATCGAGGTGCTGCCGGTCTGGTCATAGTCCGGGGCGACCTCGACCAGGTCGATGCCCACGATATCGCCCCTCCGGGCCAGCCCGTCGATCAGCTCAAGCACCTCGTAATACTGGAACCCTCCATGGCTGGGCGTTCCGGTTCCCGGCGCGATAGAGGGATCGAAGGCGTCAATGTCGATGGTCAGGTAATACCGCACGCCTGCGGGGATCCGGGCAAGCATCGCGTCGGTTCCCATCCGCCTCACATGTCGCACCGACTGGATATCCGATCCCATGGCGCGGGCGGCGTCATAGCCGTCCTTGGCGGTGGAAGAGACATTGCGGATACCGATCTGGGTCAGCCCGGTGACATGCGCCTTCTCCGCCGCGCGCCGCATCGGGTTGCCGTGGCCATAGCGCACGCCATGCCGTTCGTCGACAAAATCCAGATGCGCGTCGATCTGCACCACATGGATCGGGTCCTGATCGTCAAAGGCATTGATGCAGGGGATATTGACCGAATGATCGCCCCCCAGCACGACCGGTAGGGCGCCGGCCTGCAGGATCTTGCGCACCCCATATTCGATATTGGCATGGCTCTTCAGCGTGTCGGTATGCACGATATCGGCATCGCCGATATCGACGATCCGCACCTTGGCGGGATCGAGATAGGTGATGTCGTCCTCGAAATCATAGGCGCCCGCATGGCCGAAGGAAAACAGGGTCGAGGCCTCGCGGATGGCCCGCGGTCCCATGCGTGCGCCTGATCGCCATTGTGCGCCAAAATCGAATGGAGCGCCGAGGACCGCCGCATCGGCGTCGATACTGTCCCAATCTTCGACATAGGGGTATTTGCCAAAGGTGCAGATCCCCACAAACGGCAGGTTCAGCCGTCCGCTGTCATATCCGTGTGATGCCATGCCTGCCTCCCGCTCATCCTTGCCACATTAACGGCGCCCGGATCGGGGCTGTCCAGTGGCTTTCGGGCGGGGGCCGTTTTCCGACACGGAAAACGGGCCGGAAAACGTGTGTTTTCCGGCGGCGCCAAGATCACGCGGGGGCGTGACGATCTGGATGTGCGGCGGCAAAGGCCGGGTGTTTTGCACAGGCCGCCTCGACCGACAAGAGGCGTGGCAGGTCGCTGATATCCACTTCCCAGCGGCGCGCATTGTAGATTTGGGGCATCAGGCAGATATCGGCCAGCCCGGGCGCATCGCCGCAGCAATAGGGCGATTGTTCGAATCCGGCCAGCATCGTCTCGAAGGCTTGCAGCCCGGGGCGGATGAAATGGCGCATCCAGGCGCCCGGCATGTCCTCGGCGCCGCCACTGAGGTCGGTGGCGTGACGCGCGACCTTCAGGTTGCAGACCGGGTGGATATCGACAGCGATCGCCTGCGCCAGCGCCTGTACCTGCGCCCGGCCCGCCGGATCGGCGGGCACCAGTCCCAGCCCGCGGGTCTGGTCGAGATAGTCGAGCATCGCCAGCGACTGCGTCAGCCGCAGGCCGTCGATCTCGAGAACCGGCACCAGCCCCTGCGGATTACGGGCGAGGTGTTCTTTGGAGCGGTGTTCCCCCTTGACCAGATCGACCGGCACCGCCGTATAGGCAATGCCCGCAAGGTTGAGCGCGATGCGCAGCCGGTAGCTGGCCGACGAGCGCCAGTAGTCATAAAGGATCGTTTCGGTCATTCCGGCGTCTCTCCTGTCAGGGGCAGGCGGATGTTAGGCTGTTGCCCGCGCGGTGTTAACAGCTTTCGCTCCATGGCGGTTCTCAATCCTTCGCGGATCTTCCTCGCGAAAGGGGCCCGGTGACCTGCACCGGACCCCATCCTGTTGTTGCTCGGTTCTCAGACGGTCTTGTTCAGCTCCTTGGCGTGCAGCCACGCGGCGTGCTGCGGCGCCTTCTTGGTGCGCGACCACTCTTCGAGCATGTCCCACTTGACCTCGTCCATCCGCTTCAGAAGGGCCTCTTCCTCCGGGTCCGGGCAAGCCAGTTCGACACGGTGGCCGTTGGGATCGAAGAAATAGATCGAATGGAAGATCGAGTGATCGGTGACGCCCAGAACCTCGACACCATTGGCCTCCAGATGTTCCTTGAACTCGATCAATGTCGCGCGGTCCTTGACCTTGAACGCGATATGCTGGACCCAGATCGGCGTGTTCGGGTCGCGGCCCATCTCGGGCTTGGTCGGCAGTTCGAAGAAGGCCAGCACGTTGCCGTCGCCTGCATCCAGGAACAGATGCATATACGGGTCCGGTTCATGGGTCGAAGGGACATGATCCTCGGCAATCGCCAGGATGAAGTCCATGTTCAGCATCTTGCCATACCACTCGACGGTTTCCTTGGCGTCCTTGCAGCGATAGGCGACGTGGTGGATTTTCTCGATCTTCATGGGGTTACTCCTTGAATGCGGCGGCTTTCAGCGCCTTGGACAGGACGGCGCGGTCGCCGATATGGTTGGCCAGAACCAGCACGAGGCGCGCGTTGAGCGCGTCGCTTTCCGCCTTGTCGAGGCCCTCATGGGCGGCCAGCAGTTCGGCATAGAAATCGTCTGCGCCAGCGATGTTCGGGGTCAGTGTCAGATCGGACATGAGGCTCACTCCTTGCCGGTGGCCCGGCGGATCGCGTGCCGGAACTGGTTTTCGTCGAATGTCGCGCGGCGGGCGGCGACATGCTGGTCGGGGCGGATCAGGTAGACGGCGCTGTCATTGTCGCCCAGATAGCGGCGCTTCAGCTCCATCGTCGGGTCGTCCTTGACCGACAGCGCCAGGCGCGTGACCTCGATCCCCTCTTCCTCGATCAGGTCGGGGGCATCGGCGTCGATGGTCAGCAGGATGAACTTGTCGCCCAGTTTTGGCAGCAGGAACCCGTCGCCCAGCGGCGCGTCGGGGCAGGGGCTGCCGGGACGGGTGCGTGCCGGGCCGTCCAGCAGCGCATCGGCCGAGTTGAGCGGCGAGCCGTCATAGGTGCAGGGCACCGACAAGCGGCCCGAATTCACCAGCGGGCGGGCGAATTCATACTGCTCGCTCAGGTCCAGCACCGCGTCGCGCAGGACGCGCGACATCTCGGATTTGGGCGTGATGAAATCGGTCGAGCGCGACGAATTGAGGATATTCTCATCCGCGCCGTGGATCCGCTCCATATCATAGCTGTTCAGCAGGCTTTCGGGTGCCTTGCCCTCCATCACCAGTTTCAGCTTCCAGATCAGGTTGTCGGTATCCTGCAGGCCGGAATTCGCCCCGCGTGCGCCGAACGGCGAAACCTGATGTGCCGCGTCGCCCGCGAACAGCACCCGGCCATGGCGGAACTTCTCCATCCGGCGGCACTGGAACGTGTAGATCGAGACCCATTCCAGCTCGAACTGCACATCCTCGCCCAGCATCGCCTTGAGGCGCGGAATCACGTTCTCGGGGCGCTTTTCACGCTCCTTGTCGATATCCCAACCCAGTTGCAGGTCGATGCGCCAGACATTGTCAGGCTGCTTGTGCAGCAGGGCGGATTGACCCCGGTTGAAGGGCGGATCGAACCAGAACCAGCGCTCGGTCGGGAAACCGGCATCCATGATCACGTCGGCAATCAGGAAGTTGTCCTCGAACACGCGGCCCACGAAATCGAGTCCCAGCATCGAGCGCACCGGTGAACCTGCGCCATCGCAGGCGATCAGCCAGTCGGCCTCGACGGTGTACGAGCCTTCGGGCGTCTCGACCTCCAGCTTTACATGGTCGGCATGGGTGCCGATCGCCTCGACCTTGTTGCGGCCGCGGATTTCGATCGGTGCACCGGCCTCCTGCAATTCGCGGACCCGGTTCACCAGGTATTCCTCGAAATAGTATTGCTGGAGGTTGATGAAGGCGGGGCGCTGGTGGCCGCCTTCGGGCAGCAGGTTGAAGTCATAGACCTGCCGATCGTCAAAGAACACCTTGCCCAGGTTCCACTCGACCCCCTTGTCGACCATCGGCTGACCACATCCCAGCCGGTCGAGGATCTCCAGCGGGCGCTTGGCATAACAGACCGCGCGGCTGCCAAAGCTGACCTTGTCATTGTCGTCCAGCACCACGACCTCGATCCCCTGTTGGGCAAGGTCGATGGCGGCGGCCAGCCCGATGGGGCCTGCGCCGATCACGATCACCTTGTGGCGTGCCGGGCTGGAGGCGTCCTGATCGGCACTGCGCTCATAGGCATAGAGTGGGACTTCGAAGATTTTGTTCATGGGTCTCTCCTCCCAGGTCTGGGCGCACCCGGCAGGCCGAGGGCGCAAGTCTCCCGTCCTCTGCCGGGCACCCGCCAGAGGTCTTGTCACATCGTCTCATCAGTTCACCCGGCGCGACACGATCTGGATCAATGTCGTTCGGGCCGGGGGCTCATCCGCACGGGCGGGTCCCCCCTTTAGGGGTCAGCCTTGCAGGGCCTCCCACATTTCCAGGTCACGTTGCGCGGTCCAGATGCGCGGCGTGTCGATGCCGCGCGCCTCGTCATAGGCGCGCGCCACGTTGAACGGCAGGCAATGCTCGTAGATCGCGTAATCGGCGAATTTGGGATCGCATTCGGCGCGCACCGCGTCCCAGGCCTCTTTCAGCGAGCCGCCGCGTGCGGCGACACGGGCGGCCGGGCGATAGGTGCTTTGTACGAAATCGCGGGTGTTCTCGATGGCGGCATTCACCATCTCCTTGCCGACCAATGCATCGCCGCGTCCCGGCGCAATCGCGTCCACGTCGAACCAGGCGATGTTGTCCAGCGTATTGCCCCAGTCGTTGAAATGCCCGTCGCCGCAATAGCAGGCCGAGTGGTATTCGACGATATCGCCGGTGAACATCACGTTCTGATCCGGCACATGGATCACCGCGTCACCCGCCGTGTGGGCGCGGCCCAGATGCATGATATCGACCCGGCGGTTGCCCAGATAAACGGTCATGCTGTCCGAGAATGTGGTGGTGGGCCAGGTCAGGCCCGGAATGCTCTCATGCCCCTCGAACAGGCGCGGAAAGCGCTGGAACTCGCTGTCCCAATCCTCTTGCCCGCGTTCAACCACCATCGAACGGGCGGTGTCGGACATGATCACCTGACCGGCACCGAATGCGCTGGCGCCCAGCACGCGCACGGCGTGGTAATGGGTCAGCACCACATGGGAAATCGGCTTGTCGGTGACCTCGCGGATACAGTCGATCACCTTTTGCGCCAGGCGGGGGGTGGCCTGAGCCTCGACCACCATGACGCTGTCATCGCCGATGATGACGCCGGAATTGGGGTCGCCCTCGGCGGTAAAGGCATAAAGCCCCTCGCCCACCTCGGTAAAGCTGATCTTCTTCTCGCTCATGTCGCCTTGCGACGCGAATGCCTTGGCCATGTGTCAGTCCCTTTCCAGGAATTCCAGCCGGTTGCCAAAGGGGTCTTCGGCAAAGAACCGGCGGCGGTTCTCGATTGTGTCGTCCCAGCGCGGGCTCTGGCCAAGGGCCTCGATCCGCGCGGCGACGGTGTCTATGTCAATGACGGCAAAGCCCGGATGGGCCTTGCGTGCGGGGGTGAAGTCCGGCTCCACCCCCAGATGCAGTTCGGCGCCATTGAGCGCCAGCCACAGCCCGCCGCGCGCCTTCAGCGCATCGGGCTTGGCGATCTCGACCAGACCCAGACCCGCGCACCAGAAGGCGCGCGCCGCGCCCTCGCCCCCGGCGGGGATCGCGATCTGAATATGGTCGAGGGCCAGGGTCATGGGCGGCTCAGCCCCAGGCCTTGGCGGGCAGGATCTGGCCCACGCAATCGCCAAAGCCGATGGTATAGCCATCGCCGCGCGCATTGCCGCGCAGGGTCAGCGTGTCGCCATCCTCGATAAAGCCCCGGGTCTCGCCGGTCTCCAGCGTGAAGGGCTCGCGCCCGGCCCAGCTGAGCTCCATCAGCGAGCCGAATTCGCTGCGCTCCGGCCCCGAGATGGTGCCAGAGCCCAACAGATCGCCTGCATTCATCGCGCAGCCACCAATGGCGTGATGGCAGAGCTGCTCGGCCGCCGAATAGTACATGCGGCTATAGTTGGTCCTGGCGATGACCGAAGCGTGATCGGCGCCTTCGGGCTGCATCAGAACCTCAAGCTCGATGTTGTAAAGCCCGTCCTTGCTGCCGCTCAGATAAGGCAGCAGCTGTTTTTCACGCGGCGGCGTGGGGGCGCGGAACGGCTCCAGCGCGGAGGCGGTCACGATCCATGGGCTGATCGAGGTGCCGAATGCCTTGCCCTGGAACGGCCCCAGCGGCTGATATTCCCAGCCCTGGATATCGCGCGCCGACCAGTCGTTCAGCAGCACATAGCCAAAGATCATCGCATCGGCCTCGTCCACCGTGATCGGCTGGCCGAACTCGGACCCGGTGCCGACGATGGCGCCCATCTCCAGCTCGATATCGAGCCGTTTCGAGGGACCGAATGACGGCATCTCGGCATCGGGGGCCTTGGTCTGGCCATTGGGGCGGTGGATCGGCGTCCCCGAAACCACGACCGAGGAGGCGCGGCCATTGTAGCCGATCGGGATATGCAGCCAGTTGGCCGGCAGATCGGGCGAACCGCGCAGGATCGCGCCCATGTTCTGAGCGTGCTGCTTGCCGGCATAGAAGTCGGTGTATTCGCTGACCACCAGCGGCATGTGCAGCGTGGCCTCGGCCATCGGGACCAGCAGCGGTTCGACAGCCTCCTGCTCTTTCGACCCTTTGGCCAAAAGCGCAGTCAACCGCTCGCGCAGGGCGGCCCAGACGGCGGGGCCTTCCTCCATCAGGTCGTTCCAATAGGGCACGTCGAACAGCGGATAGTCGGTCAGTGCGATCAGGCCCTCGGCCTCGGCGGCGGCGATGTCGAGGATCATGTCGCCGATGGCGACGCCACAGCGGGGATCGTCCTCGCCGGTCGAGAAGACGCCATAGGGCAGGTTGTTCAGCGGAAACGGGTGATTGGCATCGTTGGCCGAAGCCACCCAGGATTTCAGAAGGGGCATGTTGTCTCCAAACGCTTGTCACGGGCGGGGCCGGGATTTTTCGTCGAAAAATCCGGGCCCCCTCAGCCGCAGCCTATTTCTTGCCGGGGGTGCCGTCGAACTTCTTCTCCAGCGAGGTCCAGCAGTCGATGTAGTCGTCCTGCAACGGCGCTTCCTTGGCGGCGAATTCGGTCAGGTGCTGCGGGAAACGGGTCTCGAACATGAACGACATGGTATGGTCCAGCTTGTCGGGGCCGAGATTGGCGTTCGACGCCTTCTCGAACGCTTCCTTGTCCGGCCCATGCGGCAGCATCATGTTGTGCAGGCTCATCCCGCCGGGGACAAAACCCTGCGGCTTGGCGTCATACTGACCATAGATGTTGCCCATCAGCTCGGACATGATGTTCTTGTGATACCAAGGCGGGCGGAAGGTATCTTCCATCACCATCCAGCGCTCGCGGAACAGGACAAAGTCGATATTGGCGGTGCCCGGCACGCCCGACGGCGCGGTCAGCACGGTGAAGATCGACGGATCGGGATGGTCGAACAGGATCGCGCCCACCGGGCAATAATTGCGTAGGTCGTATTTGACCGGGGCGTAATTGCCGTGCCAGGCCACAACGTCCAGCGGGCTGTGACCGATCCGGGTGGTGTGGAACTGGCCGCACCATTTCACGGTCACGGTCGAGGGCGCCTCGCGATCTTCGAACGCGGCGACCGGCGATTTGAAGTCGCGCGGATTGGCCATGCAGTTGGCACCGATCGGGCCACGGCCCGGCAGTTCGAACTTCTGGCCATAGTTTTCGCAGACAAAGCCACGGCAGGGGCCTTCCAGCACCTCGACCCGGTAGACCAGGCCGCGCGGCAGGATGGCGATTTCCTTGGGTTCGACGTCGATGATGCCCAGCTCGGTGGCAAAGCGCAGCCGGCCCTCTTGCGGGACCACCAGCAGCTCGCTGTCGGCGGAGAAGAAATAGTCGTCCACCATCGACTCGGTGACCAGATAGATATGGCTGGCCATTCCGACCTGGGTATTCACGTCCCCGGCGGTGGTCATGGTGCGCATGCCGGTGAGCCAGGTCAGCCCCGCGCCCGAATGTGCCACCGGGTCCCAACGGTACTGGCCCAGGCTGATCACATCGGGGTCGATACAGGGGGCCGATTTCCAATAGGGCAGGTCGATCTTTTCATAGCGGTGCGAATGCTTGACCGAGGGCCGGATGCGATAGCACCAGGTGCGCTCGGGGCGGGTCGCGGTAAAGGCGGTGCCACTCAGCTGTTCGCCATAAAGGCCATAGTTGCATTTCTGCGGGCTGTTCATGCCCTGGGGCAGGGCGCCGGGCAGTGCCTCGGTCTCGAAATCGTTGCCCCAGCCCGGCATGTAACCTTCGGTCGTGCCGGCGGGCGTCGCGGCCTGCGTCAGCAGATGGGGGTCTGTCGGTCGGTTCATGTCGCGTGTCTCCGGTAATCTGCTTGCGGATTAATAGTTGATTTTGTAACTAACAAGCATGACAGAGACCAAATTACCCGAAAATGATGACTTTGAGTTGCGAAGTTTCCTGCCATTCCTGCTGAATCAGGCGGCCGAGCAGAGTTCTTTGGAGTTTCAGCAGGTCTACAAGAATCGCTATGGCATGCTGCGGACAGAGTGGCGGGTGCTGTTTCACCTGGGAAATTCCGGCGAGATGACGGCCAAGCAGATTGGCGATCTGGCGCTGATCCACAAGACAAAGGTCAGCCGCGCGGTCGCCAAGCTGGGGCAACGGCGTTATCTTACACGCACTCGTGATGAGCGCGACCGCCGGTCCGAGCGTTTGGCATTGACCCCGACGGGAGAGGCGGTCTACCGCGAGTTGCGCGGCATTGCCGAGCAGTATGACGCACGGATGGCGGCCAAGTTCACCAAGGGCGAGGTGGCACTGTTGCGGGTCATGCTGCGGCGTTTGGCAGCGATGGAGTGACCCTCGAAACCGGGGGTGTGACCGCATAGATAGATCCCGTGACAGGCGCAGGTGCCACGGGGCTGGAGAGACATATGGATGCGGCAGGGCAATTTCACGCAGAGGCGGATGCCTCTTCGGTACAGCTGATCTCGTGGCTGCTGCAACGCGGTCTCGAAGGCGCGCGGCAGGACGAATTGCTGCATGGCTATTGCGAGCGGCTGGTGGAACTTGGCGTGCCGCTCTATCGCCTGCATGTGGCGCAGAGCGCGTTTCATCCGAAATATGGCGGGCTCGGATTCAACTGGTTCCGTGAACAGGGGGTATCCAGCGAGGAATACGGCTATACCGAGACCCCGAACGCGGCCTGGATACGCAGTCCGCTCTATCACCTGCTCGACAGCGGCGAGCAGGAGTATCGGGAACGTCTGCTGGACAGCAATGTCGACAGCCGCTTTCCGCTGCTCAACGAGCTGCGCGAGCGTGGGGCGACCGATTATTTCGCCGCTGGCGTGATCCTGGAAAAACGCGCGCATTTCGAGCGTATCGACCCGGCGAACACGCCCGAAGGGGTGCTGATCTCGTGGACGAGCAACGGGCCGGACGGGTTCTCGGACACCGATCTGCGGCTGGTGCGCGAGTCGCTGCCGCAGCTGGCGCTGGCGCTGAAATCGGCGGCCAACCGGCAGATGGCTGGCGACCTTCTTCAGGTCTATCTGGGGCGCGACGCGGGTCGGCGGGTGTTGTCGGGAGAGATCCAGCGCGGATCGCTCCAGCAGATCGACGCGGTGCTGTGTTACTTTGACCTCAAGGACTTCACCGCACTGACCGAACGCACACCGGGGCCCGAGCTAATCGCGATGCTGAACGACTATTTCGGCATGGCGGTGGCGATCATCCAGGAGCATGGTGGCAATATCCTGAAATTCCTGGGCGATGGGATCCTTGCCATGTTCAACCTTGAGACGCCCGAACAGTCGGCGGCGGCAGGGCTGGACGCAGTGGTGCAGATGCGCCGTTGCATGGAGCAGAAGAACGCCGAGCGTCAGGCCCAGGGAGAGACCACGACCGGGGTCACGCTGGCCCTGCATGCGGGCGAGATCCTCTATGGCAATATCGGCGCCGAGAACCGGCTGGATTTCACCGTGATCGGTCCGGCGGTCAACCTGACGGTGCGCCTGTCCGGCCTGCACCGGTCGGTCGGGCGCAACATCATCCTGTCCGAACCGGTGGCCGAGATCGCGGGCCATACGGCGCATGATCTGGTCAGCCTGGGCAGGTACATGCTGCGTGGCGTGTCCGAACCGCAGGAACTCTATACCATCTACGAAGCGCCGGCCTGATCAGAAATCGATCTCGACGCCGGGCAGTTGCAGCGCTTTCATCATGTCGCGCAGCTCTTGCCGGGCGGCGATGTTCGAGATGTTGAGCTGCTTGACCCCAACGTCCTTGAGGTCAAGGAGCGTCAGCCCGCGCGGAAACAGTTCACGAAAGATCACGCGCTCCGAGAAACCGGGTGCGATACGGAACCCGATGCGGCTGGCCAGCATCTCGATGGCGCGTTCCATCTTTTCCTTGTTGACCATGCGCTGGGTGCCGACGCGGTTGCGCACCACGACCCAGTCGATCGGTTTCAGCCCGGCCTGCGCCCGCAATTGGCGCGCGTTCCAGACCATTTCGGAATAGACCGAGGGGCCAAGGATCTTTTCGCCGCTGGAATCGATCCGCGCCAGCAGGTCGAAATCGACGAAACTGTCGTTCAGCGGGGTGACCAGCGTGTCGGCCAGCGAATGCGCCACCTGGCTCAGCCTTGTATGTGAGCCGGGGCAGTCGATCAGGATGAAATCGCTGTCTGCCTCGAGCCGTGCCACCGCAGCGGACAGGCGATGGTCGAACACGTTCTCGCCCGGCTTCAGCGAGGCCGGGTCGATCTCGGGCAGGTCGTGGTTGCGGGGCGAGGGCAGGTCCAGCCCTGATGCCTTGTTGAAGGCCGCGCGGTTTTCGAAATAGCGGCCCAGGCTGCGCTGGCGCAGATCCAGGTCCAGCGTGTTGACCTTGTAGCCCAGCCGCGCCAGCGCGCTGGCCACATGCATGGATACGGTGGATTTGCCCGCGCCGCCCTTTTCGTTGCCGACGACGATGATATGCGCCATTGCCTGCGTCCCCTGATCTCCGAACCTTTGTCGGCACGGTATTGGGGCATACTATATGTTGTGTCTGGGATGAAGGGAAGCGCAGACAAACGCAACGGTCAGATATTAGTAATGTCTTCTTGCAGACACGCTGCAAAACGCTGTGCAGAACTGGGGGGGCGCGCGAAGGGGCGCTTCTGACCGGTGAAGTTCCATTGGTCAGAGGATTGACGCGCGCCCACCCTGTCTGTGATGACCCAAGCCTCCTTAGGCCAGCAGGTCGAACACCTCCTTGCCGATCTGGAGGTTGATCTCGCTCTGCCCCTCACCGTCCACAAGCGCCCAGATGATCTGACCGGTGGGCTTGTAGATCACGAACGCCTCCTGCACGTCGTCATCGCCCGAGCGTTCGCCCTCGGCATTGGCGGTATG
>NZ_JAKOEM010000021.1:0-81640 GCF_022321465.1 Ruegeria alba
ACTCTCCTGCAAATCAAGAGAATTGAATCAGCAGCCAAAGCATCGCTCAAGCAGAGTTTTTCAACAGTATCCGGACGGAGCTGTCATCCGGCCTATTCCTGGGAAAGTCTGCTTTGCGGATATGGTGCTTGCGGGTACCATCGACCGAATTTGGTGAGAGCGCCGAACAGGCATATCGGTAATATCTTGACGTTCAGAAATGAGTGACCTGAAAAATGTTACCACGGAAAATATCACGCTTCTTCACATGGTTTGCGGTCATCACAGGCGCATTCACTACGATGGTCATGGGACAAACGATGCAGGAACGCATGAGCACCGCTATGGATGCAGGTGAGCTGTCAGGGTTGCATGCAACCGTTGTCATGTTCGGCGGTGAGCAAATCGCCGAAGCCTATTTCACCGGTGAAGATGAACGCTGGGGCGCGCCAATCGGCGTTGTCGAACATGGCCCAGACACACTGCATGACACACGCTCGATCACCAAGTCCATCATTGGCCTGCTGTACGGGATCGCTCTTGATGAAGGCGTGGTCCCGGACCTCGGAACGCTACTGCTGGATGTCTTTCCAGAATACTCGGATCTCCGCGATGGGTCTGCGCGTGAAGCCATCACAATTGAAAATGTACTGACGATGCAAATGGGAACCGAATGGGATGAAAGCCTTCCTTATTCGGACCCGCGGAATAGCGAGATCGCGATGGAGTTGGCCGACGATCGCTATCGCTTTGTCCTCGACCGGCCGATGGTGGCAGAGCCCGGGACGGTCTGGACGTACAACGGCGGCGCTGTCGCGCTGCTGGCGCATCTGATATCCGAAGGCGCGCGCACGGGAATCGACGCCTATGCACAGACCCGTCTTTTCGATCCCTTGGGCATTTCGGAAATCGAATGGGTGGCGGGTGCCGACGGTGTGCCTTCGGCGGCGTCGGGTTTGCGTCTCACGGCCCGAGATCTTGCGAAAATCGGCGCTATGGTCGCCCGAAATGGAACGTATAACGGCCGTCAGATCGTGCCCGCATCCTGGCTTGATGCCTCATTTCAGACGCGGGCGCCGATCATGGAGGGCTTCAACTACGGGTACCTCTGGTATCTCGCCTCGGGACCCAATGGTGATCAGCTCATCATTGCATCTGGCAATGGTGGGCAGCGATTGACCGTGCAGCCTTCGGTCGAATTTGTCGTCGCCACTTATGCAGGTCGGTACAATGACTTTGATTCATGGCAGTTGCCGGTTCGCATTATCCGGGAATTCGCAGTTCCAGAGGTTGGGCGCGTCCGGTCAGAGTAGTCAGACAACCGATGCCTTGTTAAGAAACCCGACATTCGTGAACTGCGCAGAATTCTGCACCTAGGGCTCAACACCGACATTCTCCGCATTTGCACGGCCCGATCATTGGATACCCCACTCCCCACATTGGGCAGCGCATCGACCCGCCCTCCCTCTTCCCCTCCCCTGCCCCGCTGGCTAGATAGGATCTCCAACCTATCTGGGAGAAGTTTTCTTGGACCGTATCGCCCGCACCATCGCCGCCGAAATCAATGCCCGCCCCGAACAGGTGGATGCCGCGGTCAAGCTGCTGGACGAAGGCGCCACCGTGCCCTTTGTCGCCCGCTACCGCAAAGAGGCGACCGGGGGGCTGGACGACACCCAGCTGCGCACGCTGGCCGACCGGCTGACCTATCTGCGCGAGCTTGAGGCGCGGCGCGAGACGATCCTGGGCTCGATCCGCGATCAGGGCAAGCTGACCGACGACCTATCGCTGTCGATTGCCCGGGCCGAGACCAAGGCGCAGCTTGAAGACATCTATCTGCCTTACAAGCCCAAACGCCGCACCAAGGCTATGATCGCCCGCGAAAACGGGCTGGAACCGCTGGTCGAGGCCATTCTGGCCGACCGTCGTGCCGAACCCGAGGCGCTGGCCGAGGGCTATCTCTCCGAGGCGGTGCCCACGACCAAGGACGCGCTGAACGGCGCCCGCGACATCCTGGCCGAGCGCCTGACCGAGGATGCCACCCTGCTGGGCGAGTTGCGCGCCTTTCTCCACCGCGAGGCGATGCTGAGCGCCAAGGTGATCGAGGGGCAGGAACAGGCGGGCGCCAAGTTCTCCGACTATTTCGCCCATTCCGAGAAATGGGCCACCACGCCGTCGCACCGGGCGCTGGCCATGCTGCGCGCCCAGAAAGAGGGCGTCGTGACGCTGGATATCGCCCCCGATGCCGAGGGCGCGGCGCGGGCCGAAATCATGGTGGCCTCGCGGCTGGAAACCCGTGGCTCTGGCCCCGGTGACGAATGGCTGCGCAAGGTGGCCGGCTGGACCTGGCGGGTGAAACTGTCGCTGTCGATGATGGTCGACCTGATGGGCGATCTGCGCGCCCGCGCGCAGGAAGAGGCGATCCAGGTCTTTGCCCGCAATCTCAAGGACTTGCTCTTTGCCGCCCCGGCCGGGGCGCGGCCCACTCTGGGGCTTGATCCCGGCATCCGCACCGGGGTCAAGGCAGCGGTGGTCGATGCCACCGGCAAGCTGGTGGCGACCGACACGCTCTATCCGTTCCAGCCCAAGAACGACCTGCGCGGGTCGCAGGCCAGCATCGCCCGGATGATCGCCCAACACGGCATCGAACTGATCGCCATCGGCAACGGCACCGCCAGCCGCGAGACCGAGCGCATGGTGGCCGACACGCTGAAGCTGCTGCCGAAATCGGTCAAGGCGCCCACCAAGGTGGTGGTGAGCGAGGCCGGCGCCTCGGTCTATTCCGCCTCGGAACTTGCGGCACGCGAATTCCCGGGCCTGGACGTCAGCTTGCGCGGCGCGGTGTCGATCGCCCGGCGGCTGCAGGATCCGCTGGCCGAACTGGTCAAGATCGAACCCAAGAGCATTGGCGTCGGCCAATATCAGCACGATGTCGACCAGCACCGGCTGGGCCAGATGCTGGAGGCAGTGATCGAGGATGTGGTGAACGCGGTCGGCGTCGACCTCAACACCGCCTCGGCGCCGCTGCTGGCGCATGTCTCGGGGCTGGGACCTGGTCTGGCCGAGGCGATCGTCGCCCATCGCGACGTGAACGGCGCCTTTGCCGCGCGGCGCGACCTGCTCAAGGTGGCCCGCCTTGGCCCCCGCGCGTTCGAGCAATGCGCAGGCTTTCTGCGCATCCGCGACGGCAAGGAGCCGCTGGACGCCAGCGCCGTGCACCCCGAGGCCTATGAGGTCGCCCGCCGCATCGTCAGCGCCTGCGGCCGCGATATTCGCCAGATCATGGGGCATGAGGGCGCTTTGAAAGGCCTGCGGGCGGAACAGTTCGTGACAGATACATTCGGCCTGCCCACCGTGCGTGATATCCTGGCCGAGCTGGAGAAACCCGGCCGCGACCCGCGTCCCAGTTTCGTGACCGCCTCTTTTGCCGACGGGGTCGAGGATATCACCGACCTGCGCCCCGGCATGGTGCTGGAAGGCACCGTGACCAACGTCGCGGCCTTTGGCGCCTTTGTCGATATCGGGGTGCATCAGGACGGGCTGGTGCATGTCAGCCAGCTGGCCGACCGTTTCGTCAAGGACCCGCATGAGGTGGTCAAGACCGGCCAGGTGGTCAAGGTCACGGTCACCGAGATTGATGTCCCCCGCAAGCGGATCGGCCTGACGATGCGCAAGGATGGCGGCGCCTCGGCCCGGCAGGAGAAGCCCGCGCGCTCTGGCGGCCCCAAGGACCGGAACCCGCGCGGGCCGATGCAATCAGGGCCCAAGAGCAGTGGCAATACCGGCGCGTTGGGTGCCGCGCTTCAGGACGCGCTGCGCAAACGCTAAGGCCCCCTACCCCGCCGCCTCGATCCGGATTGACCGGATCGAGGGGTCGAGGCGGGAATAGACAGCCAGCAATCGCCCGCTCCATTTTGCGGTGATGTAATCGGCCATGAACCG
The DNA here is from genome assembly GCF_022321465.1 of Ruegeria alba. Taxonomy (NCBI): domain Bacteria; kingdom Pseudomonadati; phylum Pseudomonadota; class Alphaproteobacteria; order Rhodobacterales; family Roseobacteraceae; genus Ruegeria; species Ruegeria alba. The sequence goes on from NZ_JAKOEM010000021.1 coordinate 3,919, forward strand.
GCTGGGCGCCATCAGCACCGCGCGCCCGTTGCCGCGTTCCACCTCGCTCAGGTGTTGGAACCAGCTTGACCACAGTTCCGGGTCGCGCCCATGAAGCGCCGCCTGAACCTGCGCCCAGACCGGATCGTCGCTGGCCTCGGCCCGAGGGGGCGGTACATGAAGGGGCACCACATTGCCCGCGGTTTCGGTTTGCGGCGTCTCGTCCAATCGCGCCTCGAAATCCGGCCCGATCACGGCCCAGCTGTCGCGCGTGTCCAGCAGCATCTGTTTCAGGTCCAGCTCATAGACACTGACCCGGCCCCGCACGCCCGGACGTTTCACCGTGACCCAGCCCAGTGTCCGCAGCCGCGCCATCTCGCGTTTCACGGTACGTTCGTCCACCGACCACAGTCGCGCGATCTCGTCACGGCCCATGGACAGCTCGTTGCGTTGCCAGTTGTACCGGGTGGTGATCAGTGCCGAAAGCCGCAGGATCAGCCGCTGCCGATGCTTGTCGCCAGCCAGCGCATGCACCGCCAGCGCCGAAAGAATATCGTATTTCAGGGCCGACGCATTGCGCCCGACCGGTTTTGCGATCTGCATCATCCAACTCTCTGCCCGTCTGCCTCGACGATGGGATCTGCTGTCCCTTGCTGCCGGTCCGGCGTCTTCTCAACGCTTTTCCCGATCTTGGAGCAATTAGCGTCCAAAGCTTCGATTCTGTCAAGCGGCTTGGCCCAAGGGCCCCTCCCCTTCCCCTTTTCAAAGAAAGAAAAAGGGTGAAGTTATGGTGAGGGGGGACATCCTGTCTGTCCCCGTATCGGCCCCTTCTGTCCCCCTAATGGCAGTATTCCGGTGCCTATGTGACCCCATATCTTGCGGAGCGTTACCAGAGACACGCGGCCGAATCGCGATGCTCTGTCGGCCCTGGACCCGAATCGGGAGCCCCCTGTTTTCAAGGGCTTTCTTACCCGTGGGTAAGGTCGCATTCTCATGATATTTCCTTTTGCCATAAATGCAAATACAGCGTAAATGGGTAACCACAGATAATTAGCGTCCTGAGAAAAGGAAGCCCGAGGCATGTATACGCACGAAGACCTGAGTCACCTGCGCAACCAGTCGCTGAAGCTGCAAGGCTGGATCCGGCAGCAGACCTTCAGCCCCGAGATGGAGAAGACCTTGCGCCGCTTTTCCAGCTGGGAGGTGAGCGAGCTGATCTTCAACGTCAACCAGTCGACCTTTCGCGGCAAGCTGGTCGCCGATCCCACCCTGCCCGGTGGCGAGGTCGAACCCGATGGCCGCCAGCGCTGGTTCAGTCTGGAAGAGGTGAACGAGCTGCGCCGCCGGCTCAGGATCAACCGCAAGTCGCTGATGCCCCCACGCCCGGCGGGCAAGCGCGCGATCCGCGCGGCGGTGGCCAATTTCAAGGGCGGTGCGGGTAAATCCACAGTCGCCCTGCATCTGGCCCATGCCGCCGCACTGGATGGCTATCGTGTGCTGGTGGTTGATTTCGACCCGCAGGCGACGCTGAGCCATTCCATGGGTCTGACCGACGTGGCCGAGGATTACACCGTTTGGGGCATCATGGCGCGCGACCTGATCCGCGAGACCGAGCGGATGAACAACCGCGCCGCCGCCGCCGAAAGCGGCACCACCCTGCCCCGCCGCCAACTGCCTGCGTCGATCACCGGCATGGGTCTGGGCGATCTGCGGGTGGGCGATTTCATCAAGCCCAGCTCCTGGTCGACGATCGACGCGATCCCCTCTTGCGCCAACGCGGCCTTTGTCGAATTCGCCAGCGCGCAATACCGGCATCTGAACCCGGAGTGGTCCTTCTTTGCCGCGGTGTCGCGCTATCTCGATCAGATTCCCGATGACTCCTATGACCTGATCCTGTTCGATTGCCCACCCGCCATCGGATACCAGTCGATGAATGCGGTGTTCGCCGCCGACATGCTCTATATCCCCTCGGGGCCGGGCTATTGGGAATACGATTCCACAACCTCGTTCATCGGTCAGTTGGCCGAGGCGTTGGAGGATCTGTCGCACGGGTTCGATGGCGTCTTACCCACGGGTAAGATCGGCCTGCCCAAGACCTTTGCCGAGATCCGCTTTATCCTGACCCGCTATGAACCGGGCAATGCCCTGCATCAGGCGATGTACGAGGCATTCCGCAAGGTGTTCGGCCATCACGTCACCGACCACCCGGTCGAGATGACGCGGGCGGTGGAACAATCCGGCCGCTTCCTCAATTCGGTCTACGAAATGGACTACCGCGAGATGACGCGGGAAACCTGGCGCCGCGCGCGCGGTACTTTCGACAACGCCTATCGCGAGTTCCGCGAAGTGATGTTGTCGGCCTGGTCCAAGCTGGAGGATGACGCATGACCCGCAAGCGCAGAATCTTCGATATCGACATGCCGGCGATGGAGGACATCCCGGTCGGCAAGGTGCCCGACAAGGTGCTGGACAAACACCGGCGCGGCCCGATGGCGACCGCGATCTCGGAAAATGCCGATGCGCTGCGCGACCGGCAAGAGACCGAAGACCGCATCCGCGCCGAAAACGACCAGCTTGCGCATGAGCTGGTGCGGCTGAAGAAAGAAGGGCTGATCACTGACCTTGTGCCGCTTGATGCGGTCCATGCCGAACGGCTGACCCGCGACCGCGCCACCGGACCGGACCCGGAGCTGGACGAGCTGAAAACCTCGATCCGCGAAATCGGGTTGTCGAACCCGATCCGGGTCGAGAAGCGCGCCGATGGCGGGTACGAGCTGGTTCAGGGCATGCGGCGCCTGTCGGCCTATCGCGCGCTTTACGAGGAAACCGGGGATGAACGGTTCGCGCGCATCCCGGCGGGCATCCTGGCGGTTGCGCCGACGGATGATCAATACCGCCGGATGGTGGATGAAAACCTGATCCGCAAGGATATCTCATTCGCCGAAATGGGCGCGCTGGCGCGTGCCTATGCCGAGGACCCGACCAATGATTGCGCCGATGTGGACAAGGCGGTGTCGGTCCTGTTCAAATCCGCCAGCTACACCAAGCGCAGCTATATCCGGGCCTTTGCCAGCCTGCTGATGATGCTGGGCAAGTCGCTGGAGCACCCGAACGAAATCCCGCGCAATGTGGGTGTCGATCTCAAGCGCAAACTGGATGGCGATCCGGGGTTGGTCCGGGCGGTCAGTTCTGCCTTGCTGGCGCAGCCGGGGCGGAGCGCGGCGGACGAGGTGGCGATCCTGCGCGGCTTTGCCGACGGGGCAGGGGCGCCGGAACCGCAGACACCTGCGCCCGCGCCCAGCGGCGACAAGACCCGCCGGGCCAAGACCACCTTTCAGATCAGCCGCCCGAGCGGGATCGCGAAATGCTCGGCCTCGAACGGGCGGATCGACCTGCGGTACAATCTGGATTTCACCCGCATCGACCGGCAAAAGCTGGAACAGGCGGTGGCGAAACTGATCGACAGTCTGCAAGAGGACTGACACCACGCGGTCTTACCCACGGGTAAGACCGCCTTACCCCAGCAGATCGGTTGCGGGGTTTTCGACAATCTCCACATCGTCGTAATAGCGCTGCGCCTGTGCTACCGAGCGATGCAGGCTAAGCCGCATCGCCGCCTGGATCGGCGCACCGTCCAGCGCCGCCTGGGTCAGAAAACCCGAGCGCAACCCGTGTGGTGTGGCGAAATCCGGTGGCAGCCCGGCAAGCTGTAACCGGTGGCGCAGGATTTGATAGACGGCGTCAGGGGTCAGGCGACGGGACAGCACTCGGTCGGATTTCGACACGGGGCGGAACAGCGGGCCGTCGGTGATGCCCGAAACCTCGAGCCAATGCACCAGCGCTTGCGCGGCGCGGCCCTTGAGCACCAGCCGGGGCGTTGCGCCACGCCGGGTGGTTTTGGTTTCGACCAGTGACAACCAGGCGATACCCGAGACCGCGAAATCCTTGAGCGAGACATCCTCGACCCGGATCGCGGTGATCTCGGAACGGCGGCGGCCGCCACTGGCCCAGCCCAGCATCAACAGCGCGCGGTCCCGGCAGTCACGACGCGAGCCCCGGCAGGTGGCGAGCAACTGTTCCAGAACCGGCCGGGTGATCGGGTTGCGCGACTTGGGCGCAGCGGGCCGCGCCGCCGCGCGCCGGGCCTTGGCGCGGGCCTGTTTCAGCAGCGGGCTGTCAAACGGGCTGTCGAGGTTCTTCATCCGGTGAAAGGCCTGCCACGAGGCGATGCGCCGGTTCAGCGTCGCGGGGGCCGGACAGGTCAGCGAGCGGCGCAGGCCGCGCGCGATCAGCGCCTCGGCCACTTCTCGGGCGGGGCCGGTCGCGTCGCTCAGGTCGCGGCTGTGATCGAGGATGAAGCGCAGCGCGCATTCATGCTGTTCGGGCCAGACAAGAGGCGCGCCAAAGCTGAGCTGTTTCCAGGCGGTGAGATAGAGCAGGTCCCGCTCGTAAGCGCGCAGCGTGTTTTCCGGCGTGCCGCGCACGTAGAGATCGTTGAGTGCCTTTCGGTCGCTGTCGGCGAGGGAAGGGGGCGTCAAAGGCTGAGGTGTCGCGGGTTTCATGGGGGCGAGGGTGGCAGATTCCGGCCTGTCTGCCAAGAGACATGATAATAGAAAGTTATCAAGTATAATGGATCGGATCCACGCCTCTCCAAGTAGTGTGCAAAAAGTATCATTTTTGAGCGCAAGAAGCAGAGGTGTCATGTATCGAAAGAAGAAACCGGGTTGCGTCATAACCAACGGTATGGCGACGCGGTCGGGGATACCGCAGGTTTTGCCAATCCGGTGCTGCTGCCGAGAATGGCGCCGATTTGCTGTAATCTTGACGCCGTTTCTTGTGGATATTGTCAGGGTTTCGTAGGCTGAGACGGATGTTTTCAAGCCGATTGGACCCTGACCTTGAGCCAGAAATCCCAGCCCTCCGGCCCCGCAAAGCCGACCTCGACCCCCATCGTCTCGTCCGATCACCTGGCGGGGACCGATCAGGGCTGGCAGTTCAGCGAACTCGAATACGCGATGACGATGACCTATAACGCGTTCTCGCGCTGGATGACCCATTGCATGAAGGCGGTGGGGTACAAGGATTTCAACCCGCTCGACATTCTGGTGCTGCACAATGTCAACCACCGCGGCAAGGAGAAGCGGCTGTCCGACATCGCCTTCATGCTGAATGTCGAGGACAATCACACCGTCAATTACGCGCTCAAGAAACTGGCCAAGGCGGATCTGGTGACGGGCCGCAAGGTGGGCAAGGAGATGTTCTATTCCACCACCGATCAGGGGCGGCAGGTCTGCGAGGCTTACCGCGACGTGCGCAAGGCCTGTCTGCTGGACGCGGCCGAGGCGACCGACCGCGACTATGACGAGATCAGCCATGTCGCACGGGTGCTGCGCAGCGTCTCGGGGCTTTATGATCAGGCGTCGCGCTCGGCGGCGTCCCTGTGATCATGTCCCCCGGCGTCGGGCGAGGGGTGGCGTCGCATGACCCCTGGGGCCTATGCTTGGGCATAGGCTCGACGATGGAAAACCGAGGGGGACCGATCGATGCGCATGTTCCTAGTCGCTCTGCTGCTTGCCCTGACGGGACTGCCTGCCGCTGCTCAGGAAGCCGTCTATCTGATCAGACATGCGGAAAAGGAATTGTCCGGAACCGATCCCGCGCTGATACCAGAGGGACGGCAGCGCGCCTCGGATTGGGCTGAGATGCTGCGCCATGCGGGTCTGGATGCGATCATCACCTCGGACGCGCTTCGGACCCGACAGACCGGCGGGATCATTGCGGATGCGCTCGGGCTTGAGGCGGCCGCATTGCCCAGAGAGGATATTGCCGGCCTGCTGGACGTTCTGGAATTCGATCACGAGGCGGATACCGTCTTGATCGTCGGCCATGCCGAGACCATTCCGCGCATTCTGGCGAAGCTTGGTCTGTCTGACGACGTGAGCATTGATCAGAGCGCCTTCGCCAACCTGTTTGTCGTTCTGAGGCCCGCGTCAGATGATCCGGTGCATCTCCACCTTCGGATGCCGTGACCGCGCGGCCCTGATCACATCGGGTGTTTCTTACCGGTGCATCATCGGCCTGCGGGCAACTGACGCTTTCCAACGATGCGCGCTGCGCCTAGGGTCGGGGCCGGATACAGCAGTCAGGACCATCAGATGACGACCCCCCAACCAGACACGGCCGCCCGCACCACCCATGATGCCGAGGCCGATGCGCGCAACAGCGATATCCTGATCTATGTGGATGGCGATCTGGTGCACCGGGACCAGGCCAAGGTCTCGGTCTATGACAGCGGCTTCATGCTGGGCGACGGCATGTGGGAGGGGATGCGGCTCTATGACGGGGAATGGGCGTTTTTCGACGCGCATATGGATCGCCTCTTCAACTCGTGCAAGGCGGTGGCACTGGAGATCGGCAAAACGCCTGAGGAGATCCGCGCCATCCTGGACCGCACGGCGGCGGCCAATGGCATGACTGGCGATGCCCATTGCCGGCTGATGATCACGCGCGGGCGCAAGGCGAAACCGTTCCAGCATCCGGGCCTGTCGAAATGGGGGCCGACCATCGTGGCGATCGTCGAACATTCGGTGCCCTCCGAGCGGGTGCAGGGAACGGGGATCCGGCTTGCCTCGGTGCCGCAGGTGCGCGGGCTGCCGCACAGCCAGGACCCAAAGTTCAACAGCCATTCCAAGCTGAACTGCGTGATCGCCTGTTTGCAGGCCGAGCAGGCGGGCGCGGACGAGGCGCTGATGCTGGACCCGCATGGGTTCGTGAACACCACCAATGCCTGCAACTTCTTCATCGTGCGGCGGGGCGAGGTTTGGACCTCGACCGGGGATTACTGCATGAACGGGGTAACGCGGGCCAATGTGATCACGCTGTGCCGCGAGGCGGGGATCCCGGTGTTCGAAAGGAACTTCTCGCTTTACGAGGCCTATGGCGCGGACGAGGCGTTTCTGACCGGTACCTTTGGCGCCCAGACCCCGGTGGCCGAAATCGACGGGCGGGTGATCGGCGCGGGCGGTGGCGCGGGGCCGGTGACCCGGCGGATCCGGGCGCTTTACAAGGCGATGGTGGCGCAGAACGTGGCCGAGCAGAAGGCCCGGCGCGGATGAGCACCGCTTTGCGGGCGTATCGCGCGGCGCTATGATCTGGGCATGACACGCAAGCCCGACCCATATGACGCGGCCGAGGGGATCCCCGGCCCCTATGACGGCGACCCGGTCGAGGAGGACGACCTGTGGTTCCTGCCCGCGCAGGAGCCGGGTGAAGCGGAGACCGAGCCGCTGTTTCCCACGCCGCGTGCCGCGCCCAGACCCCTGTTCGATCCGGTCGAGTGGCGCGCAGCGCAGGATGTGCTGTCGGGTGATCTGGCCGATCTTGCGCTGGGATTCGGGGCGCTGGACGAGCGGCTGCGCGCCGGGCCGCGCCAGTGGGTGCATCGGCTGGCGTTGCTCGAAGTGGCCGATCTGGGATGGTGGGCAGGCGACCGCATCGGGGCCGAGCGCCTGGCGCTGTGGACCGGGTTGCGGCTGGGCGCGACGGGTGAGGATGCGCAGGCGCTGGCCCGCGCCGGTTGGGCGGTGCGCCGGTTGAGCGGAGGCCCCGCGCCGGACGCGGGCGGCTGGGCCGAGGGGCTGGCCGGGTTCCTGGACCGCGCTGGCGCCGAGGGCGACACGGTGCCCGAGGCGGTGGCCGATCTGGGCGACGTGATGGCGCAGGCAGCGGCGCTGCATCCGGCGACGCGGGCGGCAATGCTGTTTCATTGCTGGATCATGCTGGGACAGGGGCCGTCGGTCGGGCTCGAAGCGGCGGTGATGGCGGCGCGCCATGGCGCCGCGATGGGGCGCGGTGGGGCGCTGTTCCTGCCGCTGGCGTTGTCGGGGCCGGGCGCGTTGCGCGGTGCAGGTCCGGCGGAGCAGAAGCTGACCGTCTGGTTGCGCGGGGCGGCGCAGGCGGTGACGGCGGCGCTGTTGCATCTGGATCGGGTGGCGGCCTGGAGCGTGCGGGCAATCGAGAAGACAGGCGATCTGAGCGGGCGGACGCCGCCCGCGCTGATCGAGGTGCTGACCGCCTGGCCGATGGTGACCGCGCCGCTGGCCGAGGCCCAGACCGGCGCCTCGCGCGCGGCGGTTCAACGCAATCTCGACCTGTTCGCGCGCCGGGGATTGGTGCGCGAGGTCACGGGACAAGGCCGTTACCGGGTTTGGACGGCTGCGGTGTGAGCCGTTTTCCGATCCGGAAAACGGCCCGGAAAACGTGTCGTTTTCCGGCCCCCCCTCAGCCGTTTGCGCGCAAACCTCTGGGAGCCTGACCGAAGCGGGCGCGAAAGGCGCGGGTCAGCGCGCTGGCATTGTCATAGCCGCAGCGGGTCGCGATCTCGGAGACCGGCAGGTCGGTCTCGGTCACCAGCTTGCGCGCCAGGTTCAGGCGCAGCCGGCGATAGACCGTTTGCGGCGTCGCGTCGAAGGCCGCGCGCATCCGGGTTTCCAGCGTCTTTTGCGTACAGCCCGCGCGCCGGGCGATCTCGGCGATGGGCAGGGGCTGTTCCAGCGTGTCCTGCATCACCATCACCGCCCGGTTCACCTGCCGGGTGCCGCCCCCGGCGGGGGCGGCATGGGAACGCGCCGAATCCCGTGTCATGAACAGCTGCGCCACCTCCAGCGCCAGCAACTGGCCGTGGTCGCGCCCGATCAGGTGCAGGATCAGGTCAAAGGCCGCCATCGCCCCGGAACAGGTGATGCGCGGCCCGTCCAGAACGAAGCGTTCGCGCAGGGTCTCGACCTGGGGAAAGGTCTCGGCAAAGCGGGTCAGCTCCTCCCAGTGGATGGTGGCCCGGTGCCCGTCCAGCAGCCCCGCCCGCGCCAGCAGCCAGCTGCCGGTATCGAGCCCGGCCAGCACCGGATAGCGCCGCGCCGCCGCCCGCAGCGCGCGCTGGGTGGCCCAGCCCTCGAGGTCGCGAAACCCATAGGAGGGCATCACCAGCAGCATCGCGCCCCGGCCCGCATCCAGCCGGTCATGCGGCGCCACCTGCAGGCCCGAGGAGCTGTGCACCGCGGCCCCGTCCGGGGTCAGGAACCGCCAGGCATAGAGCGGCTGGCGCGACAGCATGTTGGCGGCGCGCATCGGTTCGACCGTGTTGGCCAGGCAGTGGTTCGAGAAATTGTCGAACAACAGCACATCGTAAACCTGAGTCTGTACCGAAGTATTTGTCCTATCTTGCATGATGAATGACTAACCCTGCACGATAGCGGCGCGCAAGCCGGGATTTCCTGTTTCAAACCGCAACAGGAGCCCGTGCCATGCATTTCGGATTGAGCGAAGAGCAGGAGATGATCGTCTCTACCGTTCGCAGCTTTGTGGAGAAGGAGATCTATCCGCACGAGGATTTGGTGGAGCGCACCGGCGAGGTGCCCAAGGAGATCGCCGACGAGATCAAGCGCAAGACGATCGAGCTGGGCTTTTATGCCTGCAACTTTCCCGAGGAGGTGGGTGGCGCGGGCCTGTCGCATCTGGAATTCGCACTGGTCGAGCGGGAGCTGGGGCGGGGTTCGATGGCGCTCAACCACTTCTTCGGGCGGCCGCAGAACATCCTGATGGCCTGCGAGGGCGAGCAGCGCGAGCGCTATCTGCTGCCCGCCGTGCGCGGCGAGCGGATGGATGCGCTGGCGATGACCGAACCCGGCGCCGGGTCGGATGTGCGGGGGATGAAATGTTCGGCCGTGCGCGATGGCGGCGATTGGGTCGTGAACGGGACCAAGCATTTCATCTCGGGCGCCGATCATGCCGATTTCATCATCGTCTTCATCGCGACCGGCGAGGACATGACACCCAAGGGACCAAAGAAGCGTATCACGGCGTTTCTGGTCGACCGGGGCACGCCCGGTTTCACCATCCGCGATGGATACCGCTCGGTCAGCCACCGCGGCTACAAGAACATGGTGCTGGAATTCGACGATTGCCGCCTGCCGGATGCGCAGGTTCTGGGCGAGGTCGATGGCGGGTTCGCGGTGATGAACGAATGGCTCTATGCCACCCGGATCACCGTGGCCACCATGAGCGTGGGTCGCGCGCGGCGGGTGTTCGACTATGCGCTGAACTACGCGGCAGAGCGGGAACAGTTCGGGCAGGCCATCGGCAAGTTCCAGGGCGTCAGCTTTCAGATCGCCGACATGATCACCGAGATCGACGCCGCCGACTGGCTGACGCTGGCGGCGGCCTGGCGGCTGGACCAGGGTCTGCCCGCCAATCGCGAGATCGCCAGCGCCAAGGTCTATGCCAGCGAGATGCTGGCGCGGGTGACCGACGCCACGCTGCAGATTTTTGGTGGCATGGGGCTGATGGACGATTTCCCGATCGAGCGGTTCTGGCGCGATGCGCGGGTCGAGCGGATCTGGGACGGCACCAGCGAGATCCAGCGCCATATCATCAGCCGTGACCTGCTGCGTCCGCTGGGGGCGTGATGGCGCGCGGTCGGGTTCGCGCTGAAGCGCGACGCCTCCGGCGGGAGTATTTTCGGCAAAGTGAAAGGGCAGGGGGCCTGTCATGAGCAAGGGCTTGTCGCGCATGTTCCAGCCGCGCTCGATCGCGGTGATCGGGGGCGGCGCCTGGTGTCGTCAGGTGATCGTGCAGTGCCGGCGCATGGGTTACGGCGGTGCCATCTGGCCGGTGCATCCCAAGGCGGCGGAGGTCGAGGGATATCCGGCCTTTGCCCGGCTGGAGGATCTGCCGGGCGCGCCCGATGCGGCCTTTATCGGCATCAACCGGCATGCCACCGTCGAGGCGGTGGCGCTGCTCTCGGCCATGGGGGCGGGCGGGGCGGTCTGTTTCGCCAGCGGCTTTTCCGAGGCTTTGGCCGAGGACGAGACCGGGAGCGAGTTGCAGGCCGCGCTGGTGGCGGCGGCGGGTGACATGCCGATCCTGGGCCCAAATTGCTATGGCTTCGTCAATGCGCTCGATGGGGCGCTACTCTGGCCCGATCAGCATGGGTGCAGCCGGGTCGAACGCGGCGTGGCCATCCTGACGCAAAGTTCGAACATCGCGATCAACCTGACCATGCAGCAGCGCGGCCTGCCCATCGCCTATGTGGTGACCTGCGGGAACATGGCGCAGACCGGTCAGGCGCGGATTGCCATGGGGTTGCTGGACGACCCCCGGGTGACCGCCATCGGCCTGCATATCGAGGGGTTCGGCGATCTGCGCGACTGGGAGGCGCTGGCGGCCAAGGCCGATGCGCGGGGCGTGCCGCTGGTGGCGCTCAAGGTCGGGGCCTCGGAACAGGCGCGGCAGGCGACGGTGTCGCATACGGCGTCCCTGGCGGGCAGCGATGCGGGGGCGCAGGCGCTGCTGGACCGTCTGGGCATCCCGCGCCTACGGGCGCTGCCCGACCTGCTGGAGACGCTGAAACTGTTGCATTGCTGCGGGCCGCTTGCCGGGCGGGGCATTGCCTCGATCAGCTGTTCGGGAGGCGAGGCGAGCCTGATCGCGGATATGGCCGAGGGCGGCGGGCTGCGCTTTCCACCGCTGAGCGGGGACCAGCGGCTGCGCTTGCGCGCGGCGCTGGGGCCGATGGTGGCGCTGAGCAATCCGCTGGATTACCACACCTATATCTGGCGCGACACCGATGCGATGGCGGCGGCCTGGTCCGGGATGACCGGTGAGGGCATCGCCTTGACCGTTTCGATTGTCGATTATCCGGTGACCGATGCCAGCGACTGGGCCTGCGCCACCCAGGCGGCGCTGCGGGTGCGGGCCGAGACCGGGGCGCCCTTTGCCGTGGTGGCAACGCTGCCGGAACTGATGCCGCCTGATGTGGCGGCCGAGCTGATGGCGGGTGGCGTGGTGCCCCTGATGGGCCTGCGCGAGGCACTGGCGGCGGCCGAGGCGGCGGCCAGCCTGCGCGCGCCCGATCCGGTGCCGCTGTGCCTGCCGGGGCTGGGCGCGGCGGAGCGGTTGTTGGACGAGGGTGCGGCCAAGGCGGCGCTGGCGGCGCATGGGCTGACGGTGCCGCGCAACCGGACCGCGCGCGCTGACGGGATGGCGCAGGCGGTGGATGGGCTGCGCGGGCCCTTTGCGGTAAAGGGCGTCGGGTTGGCGCATAAATCGGACCATGGCGCGGTACGGCTGGGCGTGGCGGCGGCGGATATCGCGCGTGTTGCATCCGAGATCGGCACACCCGAGGTGCTGGTCGAGGAGATGGTGAGCGACACGGTGGCCGAATTGCTGGTGGGCGTCGTCCGCGACCCGGCGCATGGCTTCGTGCTGACGCTGGGCGCGGGCGGGGTGCTGACCGAGTTGATGCGGGATACCGTGTCGCTGCTGGTGCCTGCCGCGCCCGAGGCTATCCGCGCCGGGCTGGAGCAGCTGCGCATCGCGCCCCTGCTGGCGGGCTATCGCGGCAAGCCGGGGGCCGATATGGATGCGATCCTGGAGGCGGTTGCGGCGGTGCAGGACTATGTGCTTGCCCATGCCGACACACTGGGCGAGGTTGAGATCAACCCGCTCCTTGCCACGCCGGACCGGGCGGTGGCGGTAGATGCACTGATCAGAAAGGGCTGACCGATGACCCCCATCAAGACGCGCCGTGACGGCGCCATTTTCGAGGTGACGCTGGACCGGCCCAAGGCCAATGCGATCGACCTGGCCACCAGCCGGATCATGGGCGAGGTGTTCCGCGCGTTCCGCGACGACCCCGAATTGCGTGTGGCGATCCTGACCGGCGGCGGCGAAAAGTTCTTTTGCCCCGGCTGGGACCTGAAGGCGGCGGCTGATGGCGATGCGGTGGATGGGGATTATGGCGTCGGCGGTTTCGGCGGTTTGCAGGAGCTGCGCGACATGAACAAGCCGGTGATTGCCGCCGTCAACGGCATCGCCTGCGGCGGCGGGCTGGAACTGGCGCTGTCGGCGGACATGATCATCGCCGCCGATCACGCCACGTTCGCGCTGCCCGAGATTCGCTCGGGCACGGTGGCCGATGCGGCCAGCGTGAAGCTGCCCAAGCGCATCCCCTATCACATCGCGATGGAGCTTTTGCTGACCGGGCGCTGGTTCGATGCCGAGGAGGCGCATCGCTGGGGGCTGGTGAACGAGATCGTGCCGGGCGCGCAGCTGATGGACCGCGCCTGGGAACTGGCGCGCCTGCTGGCAAGTGGCCCGCCGCTTGTCTATGCCGCGATCAAGGAGATCGTGCGCGAGGCCGAGGATGCCAAGTTCCAGGACACGATGAACAAGATCACCAAACGGCAGCTGCGCACGGTGGATGTGCTCTATTCGTCCGAGGACCAGCTGGAGGGCGCCCGCGCCTTTGCCGAGAAGCGCGATCCGGTCTGGAAAGGGTGCTGAGGGGCAGGAAACGAAAGTGAGGAGGCGCCTTTTCGGCGCCGTATCATGTACGATATCCCGGGTCTAACCTAGGCGCGGAAACACGGCGGTTTTCTTCACAGTACTGTAAACGAAACTGGTGTCGATCGAGGCGATGCCGCCGATGGGGTGGATGCGGGTGCGGATGAACTGTTCGTAAGCGTCCAGCCCCGACACCACCACCCGCAGCTGGTAATCCATCGCGCCGGTCATGATGTGGCATTCCAGCACTTCGTCGATCTGGCGCACGCGGGTTTCGAACCGCTGCACGTCCTCCTGATTGTGACGTTCCAGCCGGATGCGGACAAAGACGGTGATCGGCAGCCCATAGGCGGCCGGATCCACATCGACGGCAAAGCCACGGATGGCGCCGCTCTTTTCAAGATTGCGCAGGCGGCGCAGGCAGGGCGAGGGCGAGAGACTCACCTTTTCGGCCAGGTCCTGGTTGGTCATGCGTCCGTCCTGTTGCAGGGCGCGGATGATCTGGCGATCTTTGCTATCCATTTTCGTCTTTCTTGGCAGAAACTGCCAATATTGAATATCAGATTGGCAGAAATAGCAATCTCATCGCTGTTTGGCTTGGCTATCCTGACCGCAAAACCAGATCAGGAGATCCCGCCATGACCCATGCCAAGGGCTTTGCCAGCCGCGCCATCCACCACGCCTATGACCCGCTGGACCACGAGGGCGCGCTGACGCCGCCCTTGCATCTGACCTCGACCTTTGCGTTCGAGACCGCCGAAGCCGGGGGCGAGATGTTCGCGGGCGAGCGTCAGGGGCATATCTATTCGCGTATCTCTAACCCGACGCTCGACCTGCTGGAACAGCGTATCGCCACGCTCGAAGGGGCCGAGGCCGGGCTGGCGCTGTCCTCAGGCATGGGCGCGATCACCGCCGTTCTGTGGACGCTGTTGTCGCCGGGGGATGAGGTGATCGTGGACAAGACGCTCTATGGCTGCACCTTCTCTTACATGCGGCACGGGCTGGCGAAATGGGGGGTGACCATCACCCATGTGGACCTGACCGACCCCGAGAACCTGAAAACCGCGATCAGCGACAAGACCCGCGTGGTCTATTTCGAGACGCCCGCCAACCCGAACATGCGGCTGGTCGATATCGCGACGGTGAGCGAGATTGCGCATGGCGCCGGTGCCTCGGTCGTGGTCGACAACACCTATGCCACGCCCTACCTGACCCGGCCCATCGAGATGGGCGCCGATATCGTGCTGCATTCGGCCACCAAATATCTGGGCGGCCATGGCGATGTGGTGGCGGGCCTTGTGGTGGGCGGTGCCGAGCAGATCGCCGAGATCCGCCTCTATGGCATGAAGGACATGACCGGCGCCGTCATGGCCCCGTTCAACGCGATGCTGATCCTGCGCGGGCTGAAAACGCTGGCGCTGCGGATGGACCGGCATTGCGCCTCGGCGCAGGTGGTGGCCGAATGGCTGGCCGCGCATCCGGCGGTGGGCGAGGTCTATTTCCCCGGTCTGCCCTCCTTTGCCCAGCACGAGCTGGCAAACCGGCAGATGGCCCAGCCCGGCGCGATGATCGCGTTCGAGCTCAAGGGCGGCATGGATGCAGGCCGGGCGATGATGAACCGGCTCAACATGATCGCCCGCGCGGTGTCGCTTGGCGATGCCGAGACGCTGATCCAGCACCCGGCCTCGATGACCCATTCCACCTATACGCCCGAAGAACGGGCCGAGCATGGCATCAGCGACGGGCTGGTCCGCCTGTCGGTCGGTCTGGAAGAGGTCGAGGACATTCTGGCCGATCTGGCGCAGTCGCTGGACGCGCCCCAGGTTCAGGCCGCCGCCTGAGGGCGGTGGCGGCCGCGCGCCTCGGGGAGGGGTGCGCGGCCCCCGGATACCCCTGACCGGACCGATGCGCGGGGCAAACCCGGCGTTGAAATCCCGAGCGACCGGGGCAGGGAGATGATAGACTTCGCCGGACGGGTCTGATCCCGCATTGCAAGGAGAGCGCCGATGAGCACGCCGCAGGACCTTAGCCACCTCAAGACCATCGAACAGCGCATCCTGTGGCTGTCGCACTGGATGATCCACCACGCCAATCACATCCGCCCCAAGGTGGACGGGATCAAGATCGGCGGCCATCAGGCCAGCTCGGCCTCGATGGTGTCGATCATGACGGCACTCTATTTCAGTGCGCTGAGGCCCGAGGACCGGGTGGCGGTGAAACCCCATGCCAGCCCGGTGTTCCATGCCATCCAGTATCTGATGGGCAATCTGGACCGCGCGCGGATGGAGAACTTTCGCGGTTATGGCGGGGTGCAATCCTATCCCAGCCGCACCAAGGATGTGGATGACGTCGATTTCTCGACCGGTTCGGTCGGGCTGGGCGTGGCCGTGACCGCCTTTGCCGCGCTGGTGCAGGACTATATCGCCGCCAAGGACTGGGGGCAGGGCGCACCCATGGGCCGGATGGTGGCGCTGGTGGGCGATGCCGAGCTGGACGAGGGCAATGTTTACGAGACCCTGCAAGAGGGGTGGAAGAACGACCTGCGCAATTGCTGGTGGATCATCGACTATAACCGCCAGTCGCTGGACGGGATCGTGCGCGAGGGTCTGTTCGAACGGGTCGAGAAGATTTTCGACGCCTTCGGCTGGGACGTGGTGCGGATCAAGTATGGCGCGCTGCAACGGGCCGCGTTTGCCGAACCGGGCGGTTACAAGCTGCGCGACTGGATCGACGCCTGTCCGAACCAGCAATATTCGGCGCTGACCTTCATGGGTGGTGCGGTCTGGCGCAAGCGGCTGATGGAGGAACTGGGCGATCAGGGCGACGTCTCTGCCTTGCTCGACCGGCGCAGCGATGAGGAACTGGCCGAGTTGATGGAAAATCTCGGCGGCAATTGCGTGGCCACCATGGCCGAGACATTCGCCGGCATCGACCATGACCGCCCCACCTGTTTCCTGGCCTATACGGTCAAGGGCTGGGGCACGCCGATCGCGGGCCACAAGGACAATCATGGCGGGCTGATGAACAAGACCCAGTTTGCCGCCTGGCAGGCCCATATGGGCGTGCCCGAGGGGCAGGAATGGGAGCCGCTGGCCACCGTCGCCGACCCCGGTGCGCTGCGCGCCTTTCTGGACGGTGTGCCGTTTTTCGCCAAGGGGCGGCGGCGGTTCTCCGATGCGCGCCTTGCGGTGCCGGGGATCGAGATTGCGAGCGACCGCGAGATCTCGACCCAGGCCGCCTTTGGCAAGGTGCTGGATGATCTCAGCAAGGGCGACAGCGAGCTTGCGGCGCGCATCGTCACCACCTCGCCCGATGTGACCGGCACCACCAACCTCGGCCCCTGGGTGAACCGGCGCAAGCTGTTCGCGCGCAAGGATCAGGCTGACGCGTTTATCGAGCACAAGATCCCTTCGACCGCGAAATGGGAGTTCACGCCCAAGGGTCAGCATATCGAGCTGGGCATCGCCGAGATGAACCTGATGCTGCTGTTGGGGGCGGCGGGGCTGAGCCATTCGCTGTTCGGCAAGCGGCTGATCCCGGTGGGCACGGTCTATGACCCGTTTGTGGCGCGCGGCCTCGATGCGCTGAACTATGCCTGTTATCAGGATGCGCGGTTTATGCTGGTGGGCACGCCCTCGGGTGTGACGCTGGCGCCCGAAGGCGGGGCGCATCAATCCATCGGCTCGCCGCTCATCGGGATGAGCCAGGACGGGTTGGCCGCGTTCGAACCCGCCTTTGCCGACGAGTTGGCGGTGATCATGGAATGGGCGTTCGACTATCTGCAACGCGATGGCGAGGGCGACCCGGACGAGCGCACCTGGCTGCGCGACGAGACCGGGGGCAGCGTCTATCTCAGGCTTTCGACCAATCCGATCGAGCAGCCGGGCAAGCGGGTGGACGATGCCTTTCGCCAGGGCGCCATCGACGGTGCCTATTGGCTGCGCAAGCCGGGGCCCAATGCCGAGGTGGTGATCGCCTATCAGGGCGCGGTGGCACCCGAGGCGATCCGCGCCGCCGGCCTGCTGGGTGAGGCACGGCGCGATGTCGGTGTGCTGGCGGTGACCTCGGCGGACCGGCTGAACGCCGGTTGGACCGCCGCGCAACGGGCACGGGCACGCGGCAACCCGGCGGCGCTGTCGCATATCGAACGGCTGATGGGCGAATTGCCACCGCATTGCCATCTGGTGACGGTGATCGACGGGCATCCGGCAACGCTGGGCTGGCTGGGATCGGTGGCCGGGCACCGGACCATCCCGCTGGGGGTCGAGCATTTCGGCCAGACCGGCACCATCGGCGATCTCTACCGCCATTTCGGCATCGACGCAGGCGCGATTGTCGGGCGGGTCGAGGGGCTGACCGCCGGTCGTCCGGGCCAACCCGCGCGGCTGGTCGGATAGGGCTTGCCCCCGCCTGCGGGAGAGTGGTTAACCTGTTACAGGCTCGGGTCGCGGGTCAAGGGGGCAGGGATTTAAGGAAATCCCTGCTCACGGATTTCACTTGAAATCCTGTGCCACCGCGCCGCCTGACCCTGGTGCGAGGAGGAGGCCATGCCGCATTTCATCGTCGAGTATTCCGGCAACCTCGAGGACGCGCTGGATATCGGTGCGCTTTGCGAGGTGATCCGCGCCACCGCCGCGGGGATCGACACCTTTCCCATGCCGGGCATCCGGGTGCGCGCCTTTCGTGCCGATCACTGGGCTATTGCCGATGGTGATCCCAAGCACGGGTTCATCGACATTTCGATCCGCCTGCGCGCGGGCCGCGCGCCCGAGGTGAAACAGGCCGCTGCCAACAAGGTCTTCGAAGCGGTCCGCGCCTTTGTTGCCCCGGTCATGGCACAGCGCTCGCTGGCCCTGTCGCTGGAAATGCGTGATATCGACCCGGACCTGTCGCCCAAGACCGGCTCGATCCGCGATCACCTCTGAACCCGGTTCAGAGATTGCCCTAGCCCCTCTGTGCGATCCGCTGTAATTGCCGGGGATGGACAAGACGCAAAGCTATGACATTTTCCTGATGGCGCCGCCGGGGCTGGAACAGCCTCTGGCCGAAGAGGCATCCGAGTGCGGTTTTGCCGAACCGCGCGTGGTGCCCGGCGGGGTCGAGACGCGCGGGCCTTGGTCCGAAGTGATGCGCGCCAATCTGGTCTTGCGCGGTGCGGGCCGGGTGCTGGTGCGGATTGGCGGCTTTCCGGCGGTGCATCTGGCGCAGCTCGACAAGCGGGCGCGCAAGTTTGCCTGGGGCGATTTCCTGCGCGCGGATGTGCCTGTTCGGGTCGAGGCGGTCAGCCGCAAGTCCAAGATCTATCACGCAGGCGCCGCCAAGCAGCGGATCGAACGCGCCATCACCGAAGAGTTGGGCGCCCCGATCTCGGATGAGGCCGATATTCGCCTGATGCTGCGGATCGAGCGCGATTTCTGCACCTTTTCCATCGACACCTCGGGCGAGGCGCTGCACAAGCGCGGCCACAAGGAGGCGGTGGGCAAGGCCCCCATGCGCGAGACCATGGCGGCGCTGTTCCTGCGCCAATGCGGGTTCGACGGGGCCGAGCCGGTGCTCGACCCGATGTGCGGCTCGGGCTCATTCGTGATCGAGGCCGCGGAATGGGCGGCCGGGCTGGCGCCGGGGCGCACGCGCAGCTTTGCCTTTGAACAGCTGGCGGGGTTCGATGCCGCCCGGTGGCAGGCGCTGCGCGCCGCGGCGGGCGCGGGTGGCAGGCCCGAGAGCCTGTATTGCGGTTCGGACCGCAACGCCGGCGCCATCGAGGCCAGCCGCGCCAATGCGACCCGCGCGGGCGTCAGCGATTTCTGCGCGTTTCATCAGCGCCCGGTCAGCGATATCCGCCCGCCCGAGGGGCGGCCCGGACTGGTCATCGTCAACCCGCCCTATGGCGCGCGGATCGGCGATCAGGCGCGGTTGCGTTCACTTTACGGCAGTCTGGGCAAGGTGCTGATGGAGCGTTTCAGCGGTTGGCGTGTCGGGCTGATCACCTCGGAGATGAGCCTGGCGCGGGCGACCCGGCTGCCGTTTCAGGCGCCCGGCCCGGTGGTCGATCATGGTGGCATCAAGGTGCGGCTTTACCAGTCGGCCCGGCTGCGCTGATAGCGCTGACAAAGCTGCTTGACGCGCGCGGGGACAAAAGGCAGATGCGTCGCGCGGGCAACCGGTCTAGTCTGACCCCAAGTCGCCCGAGACAGGAGAGACCCGTGGCCCACGAGGCGCAGAAAGCCATCGCGCGCAATTCGCTGCTGATCCGGTCGTTGCCGGAACAGCATGTGGACGCCTTGTTGAATCAGGCGGTCTGGCGCAGCTATGACCGGGGCGAGACGCTGTTCCTGCAAGAGGAAAAGGCGCAGGCGATTCATGTTGTGATCGACGGCTGGGTCAAGCTGTTCCGGATGACGCCGACCGGGTCCGAGGCGGTGGTGAGCGTGTTCACCCGCGGCGAAAGTTTTGGCGAGGCGGTGGCGCTGCGCAACATGCCCTATCCGGTCTCGGCCGAGGCAGTGACCCCCTGCGACGTGATGCATATCCCCAGCCCCGTCTTTGTCTCGCTGATGCGGCGCGACCCCGAGATCTGTATCTCGATCCTGGCCACCACGTTCGGCCATCTGCATTCGCTGGTGGCGCAGCTGGAACAGCTCAAGGCGCAGACCGGCGCGCAGCGGGTGGCCGAGTTCCTGCTGGAACTGTGCGATTGCGAGCAGGGTCCATGCGAGGTGACGCTGCCTTATGACAAGATGCTGATCGCGGGCCGTCTGGGCATGAAGCCCGAAAGCCTGAGCCGCGCCTTCTCGCGGCTCAAGGCGGCGGGGGTGACCGTTCAGCGCAACCATGCCGATATCGAGGATGTGGCGATGTTGCGCGACTATGCCGAAAGCGATCCGGCCGATAGCTGGAGCAAGTCATGACGACCCGGTTGCAGGCGGTTCTGGCCGCCATCGACAGCGCCAACAGCGCCGATCCCCGGCTGGACGAGGGGCGGCCCGAGGCGCTGCTTTACGGCGAGCGAATGAGCGCCGAGCTGGCGCGGCTGGTGCCCGATGCGCCGGATGTGTTGCAGATCGCGGCGCGGGGACAGCATGTGGAGCGTTGGAAACTGGCGCGCGCCACATATCCCGAGGGCCGCGCCGGATACCTGGCCTGGCGCCGGGCGCAGGCGGTGCATCATGCCGAGGTGGTGAGTGGGCTGATGTCCGAGGCCGGATACGGCGCCGAAGAAATCGCGGCAGCGGGCCGGATGCTGCGCAAGGAAGGCATCAAGCGCGACGCGCTGGTGCAGGCGCTGGAGGATGTGATCTGTTTCGTCTTCCTGCGCTGGTATTTCGCACCCTTCGCGGCCAAGCACAGCCCGGAGAAGGTGCAGGACATCGTCGAAAAGACCGCGCGCAAGATGTCGGCGCCCGCGCGCGCGAGGGTACTGGAGGAATTCGACCTGCCCGCCGATCTGGCCGCCGCGTTCACGGGCTGAGCTGGGCCTCAGCCGTAGCGCGCCGCGCTGGCCAGAGCGGCCTGCATCTCTTCGACCAGACGTTGCATCAGCTCGGCCGCCGACAGGCGCCGCGCCAGACCCAGCCCCTGACCGGCCCAGAGTGACAGGAAATCCGGGTTCTGCTGCTTGGCGGCCTCGGCGCGCAGGGCGCGGGTCAGCGCGTTCTGATAGGGAAAGTCGAGCAGGCGGTCGGGCATCGCCTCGCCATCGGCGATGACACGGTTGCGGATGCCGCGCGCGGGGCGCCCGGAAAAGGCGCGGGTGAGGGTGGTGTCGGTTTCTTTGGCGGTCAGGATCGCCTGTTTGTGCGCCTCAGGGATACCCGCCTCGGTCGTGGTCAGAAAGGCGGTGCCGATCTGTGCCGCGCTTGCCCCCAGCGCCAGCGCGGCGGCGATGCCGCGCCCGTCGGTGATGCCGCCCGAGGCGACCACCGGCACGCCGACAGCCGAGACCACCTGCGGCACCAACGCCATGGTGCCCACCATCGTGCGGGTCAGATCGGCGCCGAACCCGGCCCGGTGGCCACCCGCCTCGGACCCCTGTGCGATCACCGCGTCCACCCCCGCCGCCTCGAGCGCCTGCGCCTCGGCGACGCTGGTGGCGGTGCCCATCACCAGCATGCCACGCTGCCGGGCGTGGTCGATAACATGGTCGGGCATGATGCCAAAGGCAAAACTGAAGACCGAGGCGCCGCTGTCCAGCACCTGCTCCACCTGCGCCTCGAAATCGAATTCGGCCCCGTTGATCGTGCCGGGCGGGGTGATCCCCAGCGCCTGGTAATGCGGACGCACGAAGTCGAGCGCGGGGCCTGGATTGGCGGGAAAGGGTGGCGGATCGAGCGGCGCGAACAGGTTGACGGCAAAACCCGCATTGCTGCCCTCGCGCACGCGGGCGGCATTGGCGGTGATCCGGTCGGGTTGCAGATAGGACACCCCCATGCTGCCCAGCCCGCCGGCCTTGCCCACCGCCATCACCATCTCGGGCGTGTCGCCGCCGCCTGCCATCGGAGCCTGGATGATTGGATGGTCGAGCGCCAGACGCTCCATCAAGCTGTTTCGGTACATGTCGGACCCTGCCTTGCTGGTGTTGCCCCGATACTAGGCCCGATTGTTGCCGGAACCCAATGAAGAGCTGCGATCGGAGCTATCGGGGATCGAGATATCATTGGCATGAAACGGCGGCTGTGCTATCTTTCGTTTGAATGCCAAGAGCCACGATCAATCTGGAAAAGTGAGCGCATGGATATTGCCGATCTCCGTTTCTTCGACTGTGTGGCGCGCGTGGGGAACATGAACCGCGCGGCGGCCGAGCTGAACACGGTGCAGTCGAATGTCACCACCCGCATCCGCAATCTTGAACATGATCTGGGGGTGGTGCTGTTTCATCGCCACAGCCGCGGGGTCGCGGTGACGGCGGCGGGCGAGGTTCTGTTACCCTATGCGCGTCAGGTCATGACCCTGCTGGGTGATGCCCGAAAGGCGGTGACCCAGGATGGCGCGCCCGAGGGGCCGCTGAACCTGGGGGCGTTGGAAACGGTGCTGGCGCTGCATCTGGCGCCGGTCCTGTCCGAGTTCGCCGGGGCGCATCCGGCGGTGGACATGTCGATCCAGACCGGCACCAGCCGCGAACTGGTCGAGATGGTGCTGGCCCATGGGGTCGAGGGGGCGCTGGTCTGCGGGCCGGTGGCGCATCCCGATCTTGAGGCAACGCCGGTGTTTCGCGAGGATTTGTGCATCGTGGCCCGGCGCGACGGGCGCAGCCTGGGTCAGGTTCTGGGCGCGCCGGGGGTGCGCCAGCTGGTGCTGCGGCTGGGCTGTTCCTATCGTCAGCGGCTGGAGGATGTGCTGGCGCGGCGCGGTGTGGTGGGGGTGCGGACGCTGGAATTCGGCACGCTCGACGCCATTCGCGCGGGTGTTGCGGCGGGGGTCGGGATTACCCTGATGCCGCGCCGGCTGGTTACCCGTGTCTGGGGCGAGGCGGGGCTGGCCCTGCACCCGCTGGAGCCGGGCGAGGCCGAGGTGACCACCGATTTCATTCGCCGCAAATCCGCCTATGTCTCGCCCGCGC
This sequence comes from Ruegeria alba, assembly GCF_022321465.1. NCBI lineage: Bacteria > Pseudomonadati > Pseudomonadota > Alphaproteobacteria > Rhodobacterales > Roseobacteraceae > Ruegeria > Ruegeria alba. Next base: position 26,795 of record NZ_JAKOEM010000021.1, read on the forward strand.
AACGGGCGTTTCTGGAGGCGCTGACGCGCGACCCGCCGATCCGCATGGCGGGCTGAGGGTGGAACGCGGGGCCGGGATCATCATTGAACCGGTTTCATCGTCTGATTTCGCAGGCCTGTCTGGACGGCTGGTTCTGATTGAACCCGTGCAGCAGGTATTCGAGCAACGCCCCGCGCTGGACGCAATAGCGCTCTGTCGAGACGGGGTTCATCAGACCCAGGTCCAGCGTTCCGGGCAAATGGGCAAAGGACAGCAACAGCGCCCCGCCCTCTACATAGATGATCTCGTCATCGTTGAAATGCAGCTTTATCACCTCGGCATAGGTGGTCGGCGTCAGGCGCGTTACACCTTCTACGCCGTCCAAGGTAATCGCGGGAACAACGGCAAACGGGTCCCCGAGCAGCAATTCGGCGGTGTCGCTTTCGATCATCACCGGTTGATTGGGCAGCATGACCATCTCACGCGTGTTACCGATCACCCCCGGTGCGATGGCCAGAAGGGGTGCCGATCTGGACATCGCGATGCGCTCTCTGGTCACGGCCGTGACCGGTCTTGGCCCGCTGTCAAAGGTTGCGACCAGATCGCCGGCGGCGATTGCCTCGACCGGGCGCCAGCCAAGGTTGGTCGCAATCCGCGTGCCGGGCAGAAAGCCGGTGAAAACATCGGGATCATACGAGAGGGTGCGGTCGACCGCGTCCTGATCGAACCCGAGGAATTCGCCCAGACGCCGGACAATCGACAATCCATCGACCCGCAGGGGTTCACGCCGTGCGGTACAGTCGAACGGGCCGCTGCCATGCGACAACGGATCCCCGGTAAAGGAACGGTCTTGCAACATTTGCTCTGCCTCATTTTTTAGTCAGACTACCGGCGGAGGATGTCGCGGCGTTAAGGTTTTCGACGCGTTACCCCCTGATGCGCATCGAAGGCAGATCGAAGGATCAGGATGATTACGTTCAAAAGATCACATGGTATCGAAAGCGGCAGGCCGGGGATTTCAATACCGTAAGACAGCTATCTTGCGATAGGGCCGATGTCTGAAAGACAGCCATTGTCATCCCAATGACGGTTTGCCCTAGAGCGTTGACCGCGCAACAATTGTTTCGAGTGGTTGGGCATTCCGGATGTATCGCGCATCCTGATCTCAGAGAGGAAATAAACCCAAATGCTCAAGTCATTCTTGCGCAAGCAAGATGGGTTCGCGTCTGTCGAATTTGTCGTTCTGACCTGCCTTGCCCTGTGCTTCGCCGCGTACATCGTTGATGTCACTTCGACGCATGCCGACAACCTCACTGTGAAGACCTTAAGGGGAGCTCGTGGTTCCGAAAGAAATGATCAATCCGCATCGGCAATGACCTCCTGCAACGACACGACGGAGCGATCCAGCAATCGGCCCAGTTCCGCAAGCTGTTCCGCGGACGGCGGAGAGTTGTGACGGGCGGCCTGAAGTTCGAGGTCCTGCAGACGCGCGACCAATTCTTCGGCACCGAGAATGGCGGCGGTCCCCTTGAACCGATGCAATTCCGATGCGACTGCCGCCAGATCCTGTTCCCTGCGCTGTGCCAGATTGGTTACCCGGTCCAGGCTTTTTCGGCCATCGCCGAGAAAGGCGGCAAGAAGATCGGCTGTCTTGTCGCGACCAAAAGTCAGCCGCATCTCTTCGATGTTCGCCGGATTGATCAGCGCGGCCTCGTTTGTATCAGGCGCAGAGGGGGCGGGGGCCTGCCCGCTTGCGGCTGCGGCGATCTCTTCAACCAGCGCCTTGAACGAAAACGGTTTGGCGATGACGCGGTCGAAACCCGCCTCGACAAAGCGTTTCCGGTCGTCGGCAAGCACATGGGCGGTGACCGCAAAGACCGGCGTATCCTTTGAAAGGCCATTTCCCTTGTGGATCAGGTGCAAGGCGTCGACGCCGCTGATGCCCGGCATGCTGATATCCATCAGGATGCAGTCGAAACGCTGCTGAGCTGCCAGTTCGACCCCCTCGAGGCCATCGCTGGCCATCGTCACCTTGATGTTGGATGCCGCCAGCGCCTCGCCGATCACCATCCGGTTGATCTCGTTGTCTTCGACCACAAGAACGTCGAGCGCCCCGAGAGAGGCGCCGTCGGCAGGCTCGGCGATGTCGTCGCGTGCCGGATTTTCCGTGTCTGGCGCCGGTTCCCGCGCACGGATCAGAGGGATTCGGAACCAGAACGTACTGCCCTCACCGGGACTGCTTGTGACCCCGATACTGCCGTTCATGGCAGCGATGATCCGACGCGTGATGCCCAGCCCCAGACCGGTGCCGGAACTGAGATGCGAAAAGGACGCGTCTTGTGTAAAGAAATCGTCGAAGATGCGAACCTGGTCGTCCTGCGCGATGCCGATACCGTCATCCTGCACGCGAAACTCCAGCTCGCCGGTGGCGGAGTGAACGAGAACCCTGAGGGATATCGTGCCGTTATGGGTGAACTTGGCCGCATTGTTCAGCAGGTTGACCAGCACCTGCCGCAGGTGATGCGCGTCGACTTCGACATATCCCAATTCTGCCGGGAAAGCGGACAGAGACAAGGTGTTGCCGTTCTTTGCTGCGAGAATGCGCTGCTGGTCGATCACGCCCGAGACCAGTTCGTGCAGGTCGCAGACCGCGGCTTCGATGCGCAGGTGTTTCGAGGTGTCGCTGGCCACCTGAAGAACGTTGTTGACGTGATGAAGCAATGTCGCGGCGGCGTTCTTGGTGACCCGCATGTAGCGCAGTTGGGTTTCGGTCAGTCTGGTGTTCCCGAGCAGTTCGAGCGCCGCCATGATACCGTGCAGGGGCGTGCGCATCTCGTGGCTCATGGTGTTCAACAGCCGCTCCTTGGCGCGTTCCCCGGCCAATGCGATGTGGTGCGCCTCTCTCAGTTCGCCTTCCTTTTCCAGGTCGAGGGTAAGGTCACGGATGTAAGCCACGAAGATGCGGCCATCGGGACCGTTGCCGCTGGAAAGCGAGATCTCGACCGGAACCTCGGTCCCGTCGCTGCGCAAGGCGCGTGACCGGTTGCCCTTGCGTCCGATGAGCGTGGCATGCCCGGTTGCAAAGTACCGGTGCACGCCGGCCTTGTGTGCCTTGCGCAGATCGCGCGGTACAAGCAGCGTGCCGACATCGGCGCCGATCGCCTCGGCCCTGGAAAAGCCGAATGACGCTTCGGCTGCCATGTTGTATTCGATGATGCGCATTTTCTTGTCGCTGACGACAATCGGAACCGGCGATGTCGAAATGACCGAGGAAAGCCGGGCGCCCGTCATCTCGGCCTCGTACATCGAGCGGCGCAGCTTTCGGCTCGTGTTCCAGACTATCAGGATCACGCCCGCAAGCAGCAGGAACAGCAACAGGGTGGAAAGACCGGCGATGGACAGCGCCGACAGGACGTCGCGCCGGCCACGATCCGATTGCAGTGTCGAAACCGCAACCCCGGAGAGGGAGAGATTGCGCAGATGCGCGCCGATCGTTCGCGTTTCACGGGTGAATTCCGCCCATCGGTCAAGCAACTCTACATCGCTTGCGTCGATGATCGGGACGGCCCAGTCGAAATAGCGTTGGATTGCGTCAAAGGAACCCGCGGATCGGGGGTTTTCGCGGACCTCTGAATAGAGCGGGCTTTCGGATATGGTTGCGATCCGGCTGTAGAGCACGTCGAAATTGCGTCTTACCGCGTCGATGCTGTCCTGTGCCCCAGGTGCTGCACCCTGGGTGAGCAGGGTTTCGACCTCGAGCCGGAATTGCAGGTATTCGACTTCGGCCTGGGCCAGGTTCCAGGGGATATTGTCGGAATCCGCGCGCCGAAACGCAGCGAACTGGTTCACCACGCTGACCGTGCTGACCACGACCATGCCGAGCAGCAACGTCAAGACAGCGCCGGTGGCGCCGCTCCTGAGGTTTTTTTTCAATGTCATGCGCGTCAAGGCTGGCCACTCCGCCGGTCACGGCCGGGATCAGTCGGCCACGACGATACGGTCGAGTTGCCAGATACTGCGAGAGTAGATCAGTTCGGTCTGATACGCAGCCGACTGGTCATAGGGATAGATGATCCAGAGCGGCCCCTTGTCCCGGATGCTCATGTGCTTGCCGTCGCGCAGATAGGCGATGATCGGTCCATCGTCCGTGGCATCGGAAATCGGTATTGCGATGGAGTAGTTGTTGATGGCTGTCGCCTCAAGGGTGCTGCCCTGGGCGTCGACATGTTCGAGCAGCTTGGCCAGACGCACTCCGGTGAATGTCACGAGACCCGAGGTCCAGATTGTCGATGTCGTGATCTCGGCGGTGCCCATCGCCTCGAGCATCTCAAGGTCGAAGGCAGCCACCCCCGATGTATTGCCGTTTCCGATCCTACCCGTGACCGTCAGAACGACTGGTCCGGTCGGATCGGAAAGCGTTCCCGCCCCTGCGGGAAGCACAGACATCATCAGAACGGCAAGATATGCGGCGATAGCTCTGATCACGTCCACTTCCTTTCTTTTGTCCGTGTTGGGATGCTGGGTAAGTGACACAGTGATTGCAGAAAAAAGACGGTAAAGCAGCTTATCGTTAGCGTATGATCCTATACTTTAGGACGTATTCTGGGATCGAAGGTTTGCGCGCACACGCCAATGAAACGGGGGGCGGTGATCCAACGCGCTTCTTTGGGTTTGCCCATTTTGATATGAATTGACCAAAGGGAAGGGCGAATACGATCGGACAACTCGGTTGAACAGGCTTTGAAGAATTCAAGATACCCATGCGGATACTGATTGCTGACGACCACCATCTGGTACGCGAGACCATCGGTGCCTTTATCGAGGCAAAGATGGATGTTCGGGTGGAGAAGGCGGACAACCTGAGTGAGGCCTGTGACATCGTCGAACGGGACGGTGCATTCGATCTGGTCTTGCTCGACTATGACATGCCAGGGATGGATGGGTTGAACGGTCTCAAGCGAATGATCTCGCTAAACGCGGATCGTCCCGTGGCGCTGCTGTCGGGCGCGGCGTCCCGACGGATTGCCGAGAATGCCTTGGCGCTTGGCGCTGCGGGATTCATTCCGAAAACCATGAACGCGCGTTCAATGGTGCTGGCGGTCCGGTTCATGGTCGAGGGCGAGGTATTCGCGCCGTTCGATTTCCTGTTCGGTGAGGCAGAGGAAACGCCATGGGAACTGACGGGCCGGGAAAAGGATGTTTTGCAAGGCATCTGCAACGGGTGGTCCAACAAGGAAATCGCGCGTGAACTGGCCGTGCACGAGACCACCGTCAAGATGCATGTCCGGGCCCTGACGAAGAAGATGAATGCCAAGAACCGCACCCATGCCGCGATGCTTGCGCGCGAGAACGGTTTTGCCTGAACCGTCTTGTCGAGGATGCCGCCCGGACAACCTTTGTTGCGATCGATGGGGCGCGGTGCTCAACCCAGCGCGGTAAAGCCCGCATCGAGCGCCGACAGGATGTCCGCGACATCCTGTTCGCTCAGCACCAGCGGCGGCGACAGGATGATATTGGGGCCCGAGATCCGCAGCATCACCCCGGCCCTGTACGCCGTCTCGTAGACGGTGTTCATCGTGGCGGCGTTGGCGGGGGCCTTGCTGGCGCGGTCGGCGACCACCTCGAGTGCCGCCATTAGACCATGACCGCCGCGTACATCGCCGATCATTTCGTGTTTCGCGGCCAGCGCTTGCAGGCCGGAATACAGCTCGGCCCCCCGCGCGGCGGCATTGCTGGCGACATCCGCTTTCAGTGTTTCCTTCAGGCAGACCACCGCCGCAGCCGCGCCCACCGGGTGGCCGGAATAGGTATAGCCGTGGCTGATTGCGCCCTTGCCGCTGGTGTCGCCCTCGAACACCTCGGTCATCCGCGCGCCGATCAGCACCGCGCCAAATGGGAAATAGCCGTTGGTGATCGCCTTGGCGGTGCACATCATGTCCGGCTGCACCCCCCACAGGCGCGACCCCGACCAGGCGCCGGTGCGGCCGAACGCGGTGATCACCTCGTCGGCGATCAGCAGGATGCCGTTGCGGTCACAGATTTCGCGTACCATCGGCATGAAGCTTTCATGCGGCGGGATCACCCCGCCCGCGCCCAGGATCGGCTCCATGATGAAGGCGGCGATCGTCTCGGCCCCCTGAAAGGCGATCTCGTCCTCCAGCGCCTGCGCGCACAGCTGCGCCAGCCGCGCCGGATCGGTCTCGTTGAACGGGTTGCGATAGGTATAGGGGGCGGGAATATGGAAACAGCCCGGCAGCAGCGGTTCGTAATCGGTGCGGAACTTGTTGTTGCCATTGACCGAGGCGCCGCCGAAATGGGTGCCGTGATAGCCCTTTTTCAGCGACAGGAACTTGGTGCGCTGGGGCTGTCCGCGCAGCTTGTGATACTGCCGCGCCAGCCGCAGCGCGGTCTCGACACTGTCCGAGCCGCCCGAGGTATAGAACGCGCGCTGGATGCCCTCGGGGGCGAAAAAGTCGCACAGGTCATAGGCCAGTTCGATGGCGGCATCGTTGGTGGTGCCGCGGAAGGTCGAGTAATAGGGCAGGCTGTCGAGCTGCCCGGCAATCGCCTGTTTCACCGCGTCGTTGGAATAGCCCAGGTTGACATTCCACAGCCCGCCGACCGCGTCGATCGTCTCGTGCCCGTCGATATCGCGGATGCGGACACCGGAGGCGCCGGTGATGATCTTGGGCGGATTGGCCTGGGCATCGGCGGGATGAGTCATCGGCTGCCAGAACTGGCGGGCGTTGTTCTCCTTGATGAAATTGGCGGTTTTCATCGGGTCCTCTCCCTCGTGTCGCGGCAGGTCTCTTTGGCTCATGCTTGACACAGGGATTTCTCTATGACAAGCATTTTATGAAACGATGGTTTGAATAATGAACCGATTGGGATGGAGGACCCCGCCATGGATCAGGCAGCTATCGACGCCCTGCGGACCCGTGTGATCCCCCCGCGCGGCCATGTGATCGGTGGCAGGGTCGAGACTGGGGGCGAGACGCTTGACGTGATCTCGCCCATCGACGGGAGCGTTCTGACGCAGATCGCGCGGGGCGGTTCTCGCGAGGTTGAACGGGCTACGGCCGCCGCGCGCCATGCGTTCAACGCCCGTGTCTGGGCGGGGCAGCCGCCCGCCGCCCGCAAGAAGGTGCTGACCCGCCTGGCAGAGCTGATCGAGGGTGAGGCGCTGGACCTTGCGGTGCAGGGGGTGCGCGACAACGGCACCGAGATCTCGATGGCCTTCAAGGCCGAAAGCGGCTCGGCCGCCGGGACCTTTCGTTACTACGCCGAGGCGCTGGACAAGGTCTATGGCGAGATCGCGCCAACGGGGGGCGATATCCTCGGCCTCGTGCACAAGGAACCCGTGGGGGTGGTGGGCGCCATCCTGCCGTGGAATTTCCCCCTGATGATCGGCGCGTGGAAGATCGCGCCGGCGCTGGCCATGGGCAATTCCATCGTGGTCAAACCGGCCGAGAGCGCCTCGCTCTCGATCCTGCGGCTGGCGGAACTGGCGCTGGAGGCGGGGCTGCCCGAGGGTGTGTTCAACGTGGTCACCGGCAAGGGATCCGAAGTGGGCGAGGCGATGGGCCTGTCGATGGAGATCGACATTCTGGTCTTTACCGGCTCGGGCGCGGTCGGGCGGCGGTTGTTGGAGTACTCCGCCCGTTCGAACCTGAAACGCTGTTACCTTGAGCTGGGCGGCAAGTCGCCCAATGTGGTCTTTGGTGATGTGGCCGATCTGGATCATGCGGCCAAGGTTTCGGCGGCGGGCATTTTTCGCAATTCGGGGCAGGTCTGTGTCGCGGGTTCGCGTCTGATCGTCGAACGGTCGATCCATGACGAATTCGTCGATGCGCTCTGCCGCCATGCCAGCGCGCTGAGGGTGGGCGACCCGCTCGATCTGGGCTCGACCGTGGGGGCGGTGCATTCGGAGGCGCAGCTGGAGCAGAACCTGCGTTTTGTCGAGACCGCCTTGGCCGAGGGCGCCGATTGCGCGCTCGGCGGCCAGCGCATTCTGGAGGTGACGGGCGGATATTACATGCAGCCCACGGTGATGACCGGTGTGGCGCGCGACGCGACGCTGAACCAGCAGGAGGTGTTTGGCCCGGTGCTGGCGGTCAGCGCCTTTGACACCGAGGCAGAGGCGGTCGATCTGGCCAATTCCACCGTCTATGGTCTGGCCTCCGGCCTGTGGACCTCGGACCTCAGCCGCGCGCATCGGATGGTGCGCGCCATCCGCGCCGGTGTGGTGCATGTGAACACCTATGGCGGCGCTGACGGCACCGTGCCTTTGGGCGGCGTCGGCCAGTCGGGTAACGGCCATGACAAGAGCTTGCATGCGCTGGACAAATACGTGGATCTGAAAACCGCCTGGATGCAGCTATGACGCCAGAGACCCAGGCCCTTCTAGACCGGCGCGCGCGCCTGTTGGGGCCGAATGTCAGCCTGTTCTATGACGAACCGGTGCATGTGGTCCGCGGGCAGGGGGTCTGGCTGTGGGACAGCGACGGCAACACCTATCTCGATTGCTATAACAACGTGCCGCATGTGGGGCATTGTCACCCCCGCGTGGTCGAGGCCATTGCGACGCAGGCCGCGACGCTGAACACCCATACCCGCTATCTGCATGAGGGTATCCTCGACTATGTCGAGGCGCTGACCGCGACATTCGATGCGCCGTTGGACACCGCGATCCTGACCTGCACAGGCTCTGAGGCGAACGATATCGCGCTGCGCATGGCGCAGGCGGTTACCGGCAACACCGGGGTGATCGCGACCGATCACACCTATCACGGCAACACGACGGCGGTATCGCAACTGTCGCGCACCAATCCGCCGCCCGGCGGGTATTGGGACAACATGGCCTTTGTGCCCGCACCCGACAGCTATCGCCCCCTGGGCGGCGTTCCCGGTCCGGCGCATGCACAAGCGTTTGCCGCCGCCGTGCAGGGGCAGATCGCGGCACTGGCCGCGCGCGGGCACAAGCTCGCCTGCCTGATCATCTGCCCCTATTTTGCCAATGAAGGCTTTCCCACGCTGGAGACCGGATGGCTCGCCCCCGCAATCGAGGCCGTGCGCCGCGCCGGTGGCACCGTGATCGCGGATGAGGTGCAGCCCGGTTTTGGCCGCCTGGGCAGCCATTTCTGGGGTCACCAGAAGGCGGGCTTTCTGCCTGACGTGGTGACCCTGGGCAAGCCGATGGCCAACGGCCATCCGGTGGGCGGGGTGGTGACCAGCCCCGGGATCATGGCCGCGTTTCGCGAGCGGTTCCGCTATTTCAACACCTTCGGCGGAAACCCGGTTTCGGCGGCCGCCGCGCTTGCAACCCTGAAGGTGGTGCAGGACGAAGGGTTGATGGAGAACGCGCGCGCGGTGGGTGAGTATGCCCGCGAGGGATTGCGCGAACTTGCGGCGAGGCATGAATGCATCGGCGATCTGCGCGGATCGGGGCTGTTCTTCGGGGCCGAGATGGTGCTGGACCGGGCCGACAAGACCCCCGCCACCGCCTTTGCCAAGCGGGTCGCCAACGCGATGCGGCAACGGGGTGTGCTGCTGAATTTCCTGGGCATCCATTACAACACGCTGAAGATCCGCCCACCGATGCCGTTCAGCCGTGCCAATGCAGACCAGTTGATCGAAACACTGGACACCGTCCTGTCCGAAACGCCGTTAGTGCCGTGACCTTTGCCCTCGCCCATGCCTTGAGACTCTGGGGCCTCGACGGGGCCCGTCATGAGCTGGCCGCGCAGCGGGAAAACGAGGTCTGGAAGGTGTCGGACGGCACGCGCCACTATGCGTTGCGCTTTCACCGTCCCGGCTACCGGAGCGAGGCCGAGTTGCACTCGGAGCTTGCCTGGATGGAGATGCTGGGCAAGGCGGAACTGTTGGTTCCGCAACCGGTGCGTCAGGTGGATGGCACCTTGTTGGGCCGGGTCGAGGGTCGGCATGTCAGCCTGCTGGAATGGCTGGATGGCCGTCCACTGGGCGAAATGGGGCGCTTGGCGCCGGGACTGGATGCCGAGGCCATGGGCCACACCATCGGGGCACAGATGGCCCGGATGCACGATCTGACGGACCGCTGGACACTGCCCAGCGGATTCCAGCGTCCCGACTGGCGGCGGTCGGGGTTGCTGGGGCCGGACCCGCTCTGGGGTCGGTTCTGGGAACACCCTGACCTCGACCCCGAGCAGCGGCAGTTGATGATCGCAACCCGCCAGCGGGCGTTGGCCGGGTTCGAAGGGTTCGCCCCCGATGCCGATCAGGGCTTGATCCATGCCGATCTGGTCGCCGAGAATGTGCTGGTCGACCACGATCGCGTGGCGTTCATAGATTTCGACGATAGCGCCTGGGGATACCGGGATTTCGACCTTGCGACGGTTCTGGTCAAGTTCATCGGCCAGCCCGAATACGGCCGGCTGAGGGCGGGTCTGTGCGCGGGCTATGCCGTGCGCCGCAAGGTCGACCCCGGCACGCTCGATTTCATGCTGCTGCTGCGGGCGCTGACCTATCCGGGCTGGATCCTGTCGCGGCTGGACGAACCGGGCGGGCGGCAAAGATCGACACGCATGCTGGACACCGCGCTGCGGCTGGCCGGAGATTTCATGGAGGAGAGGCTGAGATGAGCGACAAGACGATCCTGATCGCGGGCACCTATGACACCAAGGATGACGAGCTGAATTACCTCGCCGGCGTGATCGCGGCGCAGGGGGGGGACGTGCTGTCGATGGATGTCAGCGTGCTGGGCGATCCGTCCCGTCCCACGGATGTCTCCAAGCATGAGGTGGCCGAGGCCGGCGGCAGTTCCATACAGGCGGCCATCGACAGCGGTGACGAGAATGCCGCGATGCAGATCATGGCCGCCGGTGCGGCGGCCAAGGCATTGGAGCTGTATCGTGCGGGCCGGATTCACGGGGTGATCGTGCTGGGCGGCACCATGGGCACCGATCTGGCGCTGGACCTGTGCGCGGCACTGCCGCTTGGGGTGCCGAAATACATCGTCTCGACCGTCTCGTTCTCACCCTTGCTGCCGCCCGAGCGGATCCCGGCGGATGTGCAGATGATCCTCTGGGCGGGGGGGCTCTATGGGCTGAATTCGATCTGCAAGGCCTCGCTCAGCCAGGCCGCGGGGGCGGTGCTGGGGGCCGCGCGCGCGGTCGAGGCGCCGCATCGCGACCGGCCGCTGATCGGCATGACCAGCTTTGGCAAGACGGTGCTGCGCTATATGGTCAGCCTGAAACCGGCGCTTGAGGCGCGCGGATACGAGGTGGCGGTGTTCCACGCCACCGGCATGGGCGGGCGCGCGTTCGAGAGCCTTGCGGCCGAGGGCGCCTTTGCCGCGGTGTTCGATTTCGCGCCGCAAGAGGTGGCAAACCACCTTTACGGCGGCCTCTCGGCGGGGGCTGACAGGATGACCAATGCGGGCAGGCAGGGCATCCCGCAGCTGGTGGCGCCGGGTTGTTACGATCTGGTCGATTATGTCGGCTGGCAGGCGCCGCCCCCGGCGCTGGCCGACCGGCCCAACCACGCCCATAACCGTCTGTTGACCTCGGCAGTGCTGGAGGCGGACGAGCGCCGCGATGTCGCACGCGCCATTTGTGGCAAGCTGGCGGGCGCCAAGGGTCCGGTGGCGTTGATGCTGCCCACCGGGGGCTGCAACGAATGGGACCGCCCCGGTGCGCCGCTGCATGATGCGGACGGGCTGGCGGCCTTTTGCGAGGAGATCCGCAGCACTTGTCCGGCCAATGCCGACCTGGTCGAACTCGATGCCCATATCAACGACGCCGCGTTCTCGGACCGGGCGCTGGCGATCTTTGACGATTGGATGGCGAGGGGGCTGGTCGGCAAAGGGGCTTAGCAACTGTATCTGTCAGGGGTGGCGGGGCTCGCATTCCCGCCGTCTTTTGCACAGAGCATTGGCGATGATGACGAGCTTGCGCGCGACGGCCGTGACGATGACCTTGTGTGGTTTCCCGGCTTTACGGAGCCGATCTGCGAAGGCTTTAAGCGCCGGGTTGTGATGCGAGGCGACCAGTGCTGCCTGGAACAGGACATACCGCAGGGCGCGCCTGCCACCGACGATGGTGCGCTTGCCGCGCAGCGTTCCGCTGTCCTGCTCCACTGGCGCCAGACCGTTCAGCGCCGCAACCTTTTTACCGGTGAGCGCGCCGCGTCCGGGAAGTTCGGCGATCAGCGTCGAACTGGCTGCCGGTCCGATGCCGGGCACGGAACGGAGGATCCGCGTGGTGTCCACGAGACGCCTGTCGTGACCGAGAAGCTCTGAAACTCGGCTTTCCAGCTCGGTGATTGCTACATTCAGCCGCTCTTTCAGCTCCAAATCGATATCCTCGAGAAGCTCCGCAGTTCCGGATTTCCGATGCGCCCGGATCTGCGCCAGAAGCCGCTTTCGCATCTCGACCACCTGTGCCCGCCTGGTGGTCAAAGCCCTGAGAAGACGCAGATGTTCCGCCGGAAGTGCTCGTCCAGCGTCGGGTCTGAAGATCATGAATCGGGCAATGAGTTCAGCATCGATACTGTCGGTCTTTGCGCGGGTTCCAAGACTACGCGCGAATACCTTGACCTGGGCCGGCGGCACCGGGCGGGCCTCGACGCCTGCGTCCTCCAGATAGAACCAGAGCCGCCATTCCTGCCCGCCCGTCGCCTCGAAGCACACGATGGCCTCGCGGTGTCGGGCCAGATTGGCCACGGCAACATGACCGTCGTCATCATTGGGCATACGGTGGCGCTGACCTTCCGGAAGGCAATGAACATCGAGCCAATCTCGGCTCACGTCTACGGGTCGTTTCCTCTAAAACAGTTCATCAGGCCGACGCACTACTTCGGCACAGGGTTAACCTCAGATAGAGCCTTTGGATTTACAGAATTCGGCCATGGTGCGGGTTGGGGTGCCGCAAGTTATTCCACTTTAGGAGAGAAACTTGCCCCGGAAGTTGTTGAGCAATTCAAGGAAAACATGTCGACCGGCCGGGATTGTGCCGTTGGTTTCGAGTATGGTAGCACGCAACTGACGCACAAATCAGGGATGCTTTTTTCGCTACCCAACACCTGTTCTGCCGTTTCATATTATCTGCTTGACCACCAAGGTTTTGCAGAAATTGGTATTTCCCAGCCATATCGTTTTATATCACCTCAATGGAATGCCGCGCTTCATGTGCTAAGCGACATCGTCACGGACAAGATCAAGCAATTGAAATTGGATGGTGCGGCGCAAGCTAAAAGCCCCGAACTTTAGAGCAGAAACTCAGAGAAGGTATCCGAGAAGCATTGTTGTGCGGTTCTCTAGACTAAGCCGCACTAAACCAGAAATGCGCGACAGGCATTTTCAAGAAGATGCTACAGGACCTTGCGGGCATGTGCCCCTGGAATGGCAAGCATCTTGCGGTACTTGGCCACGGTACGGCGTGACAATTTGAAACCAGCTGTCTCCAGTTGCCGCATCAATTGATCATCTGAACTTGGGCGTTTTTGGTCCTCAGTCATGATCAGAAGAGACAACCGCTGTAGTGCCTGCTCTCGTGTCTTGCCTGCAGCCTGGTCCGACGCAAGGCCGAGCGCCAGGAACTCTTTGGCGGCAAACGTGCCGATATCCGTCATGATGCGGCAAGACCTCAAGGCGCGGCTGATGGTGCTTTTGTGGACGCCCACTTCGGATGCGAGCTGTTCGACGGTGAGCGGCAGCTTGTTCCGACTGCGCCCAGATTTAATGAATTTCTCCTGTCGCTGCGCGATCGCGTTGCCCGTCGCCAGCAGCGTGTTGGCACGCTTCTGCATCGCGCGCACCATGTTCGCGGCACTTCTGTAGCAATCCCGATAGTAGCTTTGGGCATTGCCGTCTGTTTCGGTGTTTAACGTCGTTGAAAACAGCCCGTCGTCGGTCAGGATCGAGGGCAGGGCGTCTTGGTTCAGTTCGGCCTGCAAGCCACCGTCGGCGCCGGTCCGGATAATGATTTCCGGTGCGCCCTGCACGTGCCCCACGTCTTGCTTGTCGACCAGCGGAGCGGGATCCAGGCTGCGGATGTCTTTGAGCATGTCGATAGCATCCTCCTCGTCAACCCCGCACAGCGCGCATATGTTCGGAACGTCCTGTTTGGCCACGAGGTCGAGCCGGCCCAAAAGTGTCTCGATCAAGGGGTCGAACCGGTTCTTGGCTTCAAGCTGGAGCCGGAAACACTCGGCAAGCGAGGTGGCAAAAAGACCGGGGGGATCGACGTGCTCTTGCAGGAGGGGGACCAGCCGAGCGATGTCGTTCACTGAAACGCCAAGGTAGCCTGCCATGTCGTCAAAGCTGTCAGCAAGAAAACCCCGGTCGTCCAGACTGTGCAAAAGCCCGATTGCCAGCTCGGACTCTTGCCGGGTCAAGCGGATCAGTCCGATCTGCTTGCCGATGTCGTCGAGCGCGGTTTCCTGCGACGGCCCGTCGAGATCATAGGCCGGACTGCCGCCGCCCGGTGCGCCGGTCGGGATGGCGACAAGAAAGGCGTTCCGGCGTCTTTCGCGCGATATGACCCGGATGGCTTCGTCAGGCCCCATCTCGAGCAGGGCCAGGGAGTTGCGCATGGTTTGCGTCAGCGCCAGCTTCTGCGTCTGCGCCTGTCTTTGTGTCTGTCGCATTGCGGCTCCATAACCGATGTCCCCCAACCGGTTTGGCATACCTGTTGCTTGCTATCAACGAAAAGGTCAGGGGGATTTATGGATCTTATTGGTTCAAGAACAATCGCCGCATCAACGGACGTGGTGTGGCAGGCGATCCTGTCCGCGGATGTTCTGCAGGCCTGCGTGCCGGGATGCACCGAAATGTCCGGCTCTCCCGAGGATGGGTTTGAGGCGACGGTGGTGCAGAAGGTTGGGCCCGTCAAAGCAACATTCAAGGGAGTGGTAACGCTCTCCAACATGGTGCCCCGCACGAGTCTTATGTTGAGCGGTGAGGGCAAGGGTGGCGCCGCCGGCTTCGCCAGGGGCGGTGCGAAGGTTCATCTGGAGGCCGAGGGCTCAGGGACCGTGCTCCATTACAACGTGGAAGCCAAGGTTGGCGGCAAGTTGGCACAGCTCGGGTCACGGATCATCGACGGCTTTGCCAGGAAGATGGCCGATCAGTTCTTCGAGAACCTTCAGAAGCAGATCGAAGGGCCTTCCGAGGGCGATGGCAACGAAACAGCAAAGAAGGGGTGGTTCAAAAAGCTGGTCAGCTGAGAACCCGGCCCAGGCAAAACTCAAGGGAGGAATGAATGTCTGAGATCAAGATGACCGTGAACGGCAAGCCCGTGCGCGGTGATGTGAAGGATAACACTTTGCTCGTGGAATTTATCCGCGAACACCTGCGCCTGACCGGAACCCATGTGGGATGTGACACGTCGCAATGCGGCGCTTGTGTTGTGCATGTCAATGGCAAGGCGATCAAGTCCTGCACGATGCTGGCGGCATCAGCCGATGGCGCCGAGGTGACAACAATCGAAGGTGTGGCCAATGGTGATCTGCATCCGATGCAAAAGGCGTTCAACGACAATCACGGGCTGCAATGTGGCTTTTGCACTCCGGGGATGATCATGAGCGGGATCGATATGGTCCAGCGCTACAAGTCGGCGGGCAAAACGCTCGATGAAGCCGCCATCCGCCATGAGCTCGAAGGCAATATCTGCCGCTGCACCGGCTACCACAACATCGTGAAATCCATCGCCCAGGCCGCTGGCGAGATGTAAGGGGAGGAAATCGAATGAGCCAGGGAATAGGCGCGCCGGTAAAGCGCAAGGAAGATAAGCGCTTCACCACCGGCAAAGGTAAATACACCGACGACATCCGAATGGAGAACCAGGCCTACGCCGCTTTTGTGCGGTCACCTTTCGCGCACGCCCGCGTAAGGAATATCGACACCAGCGCTGCCATGGTCATGGACGGTGTCATTGCCATCCATAATGGCGCGGAACTGACCGGTGACGGTATCGGCAACATCATTTGCGGCTGGGCGATCACCTCAAAGGATGGCAGCCCCATGAATATGGGCGCCTGGTCGGCGCTGGCGACCGAAAAGACCCGCTATGTCGGCGACGCGGTGGCCATCGTCATCGCCGAGACAAAGGCCCAGGCCCGCGCGGCCGCAGAGGCGGTCGATGTCGATTATGAGGAGCTTCCGGTGGCCGCGACCATCGCGGCGGCGCTGGCCGATGATGCGCCACAGATCCACGAGAACGCTGCGGGCAACATCGTCTATGACTGGGAAATCGGTGAAAGGGACGCGACGGACAAGGCGCTTGCCAATGCCGCTCATGTCACCGAGATGGATATCACCAACAACCGGCTCAGCCCCAATCCGATGGAGCCGCGCTCGGCAATCGCCACTTTTGACGAGGCCGAGGATCACTATACGCTGTACACAACCAGCCAGAATCCGCACGTGGCGCGTCTTGTCCTCAGCGCGTTCTATCAGGTCGCACCCGAACACAAGCTGCGCGTGATCGCACCGGATGTGGGCGGCGGGTTCGGCTCGAAAATCTACATCTACCCCGAAGAGATTGCTTGCCTTTGGGCGTCGATGAAAACCAATCGTTCGGTGAAGTGGACGTCTGACCGGACCGAGGCGTTTCTGACCGATGCCCATGGCCGCGATCATTTGACCAAGGCCAGGATGGGGTTCGACGCCGAAGGACGGATCGTCGGGTTCAAGGTGTCGACCAAGGCCAATTTCGGCGCCTATATGTCGCTCTTTTCCAGCGCAGTACCCACCTATCTCTATGCTACGCTGTTATCGGGCACATACAACATTCCCAACATCTATTGCGAGGTGCTGGGGGTCTATACCAACACCGTGCCGGTCGATGCTTATCGCGGGGCAGGGCGGCCCGAGGCGTCCTATCTCGTCGAACGCATGATGGAGACCGCAGCGCGCGAGTTGGGCAAGGACCCAGCCGAGCTGCGCAACATCAACTTCATCCGTGAATTTCCGCATCAGACGCCGGTCATCATGAACTACGACAGCGGCGATTTCGAAGGCAACATGCGTCAGGCGATGGAGGCCACGGACTGGGCGGGGTTCGCCGCGCGCAAGGCCGAAAGCAGGGCGCGCGGTAAACTACGGGGCATCGGCATGTCGTGCTATATCGAAGCTTGCGGGATTGCGCCTTCGGCAGCGGTCGGGTCGCTGGGTGCGGGTGTCGGGCTTTGGGAAAGCGCCGAGGTGCGAATGAATCCCGTCGGCACGATCGAGGTGCTCACCGGATCGCACAGCCATGGCCAGGGGCACGAGACAACCTTTGCGCAGGTGGTGGCGGACCGGTTCGGCGTGCCGATCGACAGCGTGCAGATCGTGCATGGCGACACCGACAAGGTGCAGTTTGGCATGGGGACCTATGGCTCGCGCTCGGGTCCGGTCGGCATGTCGGCCATAGTCAAGGCGCTCGACAAGGTCGAGGCCAAGATCAGGAAACTGGCCGCACACCTGCTGGAAGTATCCGAGGCCGACATTGTCATCGAAGACGCCCAGGCCAAGGTCGTCGGCACCAACAAGTCACTGGCATGGCACGAGATCGGACTGGCGGCCTATACCGGCCACAACCTGCCCGAGGGGATGGAGCCGGGTTTGAAGGAGGGGGCGTTCTATGACCCGCTGAACTTCACCTTCCCAATGGGCTGCTTCATCTGCGAGGTCGAGGTTGACCCGCAGACCGGCAAGACCGAGATCGTCAGCTTTGTCGCATCGGACGATTTTGGCACGATCATCAACCCGATGATTGTCGAAGGCCAGGTGCATGGCGGTATCGCGCAGGGCGTTGGGCAGGCCATGCTGGAGGAGGTCAGATACAGCGAAGACGGCCAGCAATTGTCAGCCTCTTACATGGATTACGCCATGCCCCGCGCCGATGATCTGCCCAACTTCGAAGTTCTTCATCACGGCACGACCTGCACTACGAACCCGTTGGGGATGAAGGGGTGCGGAGAGGCAGGTGCCATCGGCACACCGCCTGCGGTCATCAACGCGATTACCAGCGCAATCGGAAACAATGATCTGAACATGCCTGCGACGCCCGCAAAGGTCTGGGCGGCTATCAACGCAGCCAGGATCGCAGCGGAATAGAGGAGGTCAGGATATGCACAACGCAAATTATCACGCCGCGCACACGACTGCAGACGCGGCATCGCTTTTGGCTTCGGCCGAAGATGGTGTCTTGCTGGCGGGCGGGCAGACACTCTTGCCGACCATGAAGGCCCGATTGGCAGCCCCGTCGGACCTTGTCGATATCTCTCGGGCAGAAGAGCTGCGCGGCATTTCGATCGCAGATGGAGCTGTCACGATTGGTGCGATGACGACCCATTCGGAAGTGGCCAGCAATTCGGACCTGCAAACCGCATTCCCGGCACTTTGCTCGCTGGCGGGCCGCATCGGCGATCCGGCTGTGCGTCATCGCGGCACCATTGGCGGAAGCCTGGCAAACAACGACCCGGCGGCCTGTTATCCGGCGGCTGTACTGGCCACTGGTGCAACCATCTCAACCAACACGCGCGACATCGCGGCGGACGATTACTTTCAAGGAATGTTCACCACCGCGCTGAAAGAGGGAGAGATCATCACCTCGGTGACACTGCCCATTCCGCAAGCTGCGCATTACCAGAAGTTTGCGCAGCCTGCTTCGCGTTTTGCTCTGGTGGGTGTGTTCGTCGCGAAATACGCCGACGGCGTCAGGGTCGCTGTCACGGGCGCATCCGAGGACGGAGTTCATCGCTGGACGGAAGCCGAGGTTGCCCTGAGTGACAGCTTCGCGGCAGAGGCGGTTGCCGACCTGGCGGTCTCCGCCGACGGTCTAATTTCGGATTTGCACGGGGATGGCGCTTACCGGGCGAACCTCGTGAAGGTGCTGACCGGACGCGCTGTCACAGCCGCTGGCTGACGTCGGCCGGACCTGGACGCCGCCGGGGCCGTGCTGCCTCGGGCGTCCGGGTTCGCCCTGTTTCCGTCTCATTGGCGACCGCTGTCTGGTCGACGCGATCATGTGCCCTGACCATCATGAGGCAAGCCGTGGAGCCGTCCGATCGGTCCGCGGCTCCATTTTGTTGGTGACGCCCGGCCGTTGGCCACTCTCATACGACGGTAATTTTGGTCGTGTACTGAGTTGCGCGCCTCAGTCTGCCTGAAATTATGCCATACAAGGTCGAGCCCGAAGCCGCCTGACAACGCTCGTCGGCAACGTCCGGATCTTGGGTCTGACAACTGCGGGGACGCCAAGCGCCCGACCGTCCTGTGCCTCGCTTTTCCTATCTCACCGCACTGACTCGATACGGGCGGAGGGCGCGGGCCGGCGCTTGGCACACTTGTTGCTTTATCTGGGTAAATGGAGGCGTCGCCCGTGACCAAAGTCGGCATCATTGCAAATCCGGTTTCTGCCCGTGACATTCGCAGGATTGTCAGTCACGCGGGCAATCTTCCGATCAACGACAGGGCCAATATCGTTCTGCGTATGCTGACGGGGCTCTCGGCCACTGGGGTCGACGAGGTTGTGATTATGCCCGAGAATGGCGGCATCCGGACCCAGCTAATGCGCACGATCGAGCGCGAAAGCAAGACAGGCCGACAGCGCTTTCCGAAGGTCACCTACCTTGATATGCCGGTGACCTGCACATCGGACGACAGCGCCGAAGCCGCGCGCCAGATGCATGATCAGGGCGTTGGTGCCATCGTGGTTCTGGGCGGCGACGGAACCAATCGCGTCGTTGTCTCCAGGTGCGGTAACACCCCAATTGCGGGGGTATCGACGGGAACCAACAACGCATTCCCTGAGCTACGCGAGCCGACGATCACCGGCCTTGCTGTCGGACTTGCCGTGACAGGGCAGGTGCCGTGCGACCACGCATTTTCCTACAACAAGAGGCTGGAAGTCCGCGTCAACGATCAGCGCGAGATTGCCCTGGTCGATGTCGCCGTCGTCTCGGAGAGATTCATCGGCGCGCGGGCGATCTGGAAGACCGAAAGCTTTCGGGATCTTTTTGTGACATTTGGCCGACCGGATGGGATCGGCATGTCTTCGATTATTGGCCTTTTGGCACCGCTGGATCGCGAAACACCAAAGGGACGCCGTGTCCGCCTGCTCCCACTTGAGACGGCCAAGACCCGCCTGACCGCCCCTATCGCGCCGGGGCTGATCGAAGAGGTCGGGATCGGCGCCGTGGAAACGATCGTCCCGGACGATGTCTACCTGCCCAGCGTCTCGGCCGGTTCCTTTGCGCTCGATGGTGAGCGTGAACTGACCTTCAGCGAAATCGACGATGTGAGCATCCGGCTTCAGGCCGATGCCTTCCGCACGATTAACGTGCCCGATTGCATGGCCTACGCCGCCAAGCACGGGCTTCTCACCAAGGAAGCGAATGGTTCGCTTCATGTCGCTCAGTAACAAAAGGGAGGACCTCATGAGCAACCCATTCCCACTGGAGAAAGATGGGCTCTTGGACGCCTATCGCCGGATGAAGACGATCCGGGAATTCGAGGAGCGCTTGCATGTCGATTTCGGCCGCGGCGACATTCCGGGCTTTGTGCACCTGTATGCCGGCGAAGAAGCCGCCGGCGTCGGCATCATGATGCATTTGCAAGACCATGACCGCATAGCATCAACCCACCGCGGGCACGGCCACTGCATTGCCAAGGGCGTCGATGTCAAAGCCATGATGGCCGAAATTTATGGCAAGGCCACCGGGTCGTGCGCGGGCAAGGGCGGCTCGATGCATATTGCCGACCTGTCCAAGGGCATGATGGGTGCGAACGGTATTCTGGGTGCGGGGGCACCGCTGGTCTGCGGAGCCGCACTGGCGGCGCAAAAGCTTGGCCACGACGGGGTCGGCATTACCTTCTTCGGGGACGGCGCGTCGAACCAGGGTACCGTTCTGGAATCGATGAACCTGGCCGCCATCTGGAACTTGCCTGCGATCTTCGTGGTGGAGAACAACGGCTATGCTGAATCGACCTCCGTCGATTACGCTGTCGCCTCCGACTCCTACGTCGATCGCGCAACTGGCTTCGGTATGCCGGGCATCACCGTCGATGGCACCGACTTCTTTGCCGTCTACGAGGCGGCGGGCGAGGTCATCAAGCGCGCCCGCGAAGGGGCTGGCCCAACGCTTCTTGAGTGCAAGATGATCCGGTTCTTTGGTCACTTCGAAGGCGATGCGCAGACCTATCGTGCGCCGGGCGAAAACGAAGACAACCGCAAGAACCGCGACTGTCTGAAGATCTTCCGCGCGAAAGTGACCGAGGCCGGGGTTTTGACCGATGCCGAACTGGACGCGATCGATGCCGAGGTCCTCGCCTTGATCGACGAGGCCGTCAAAGAGGCAAAAGCCGCGCCGCTGCCTGGCCCCGCAGAACTGACCACCGACGTGTACGTCGCCTATTAACGACAAGACAAGGAGGATTGAGAAATGGCTCGTACACTGAGCATGAAAGACGCGATCAACGAAGCGATTGATCAGGAAATGGCCCGCGACAAGACCGTCATCATGATGGGCGAAGACATCGTGGGCGGCGCGGGCGCCGCAGGCGAAGATGACGCCTGGGGCGGGGTTCTTGGGGTCTCCAAAGGGCTCTACCACAAGCACCCCAAGCAGATGATCGACACGCCTTTGTCGGAAAGCGCCTATGTGGGGGCGGCCATCGGCGCCGCGACCTGCGGGCTCCGTCCGATTGCGGAACTTATGTTCATCGACTTCATGGGCGTCTGCCTGGACCAGATCTACAACCAGGCGGCCAAGTTCCGCTACATGTTCGGCGGCAAGGCCGAAACGCCGGTGGTGATCCGTGCGATGTGCGGCGCGGGCTTCCGCGCGGCGGCCCAGCACAGTCAGATGCTGACACCGATCTTCACCCACATTCCGGGTCTCAAGGTGGTCTGCCCCTCGAACGCCTATGACACCAAGGGTCTTTTGATCCAGGCGATCCGCGACAATGATCCGGTCATCTTCCTGGAGCACAAGAACCTCTACGCCTCCGAATGCGATGTGCCGGAAGAGCCTTATGCGATCCCCTTTGGCGAGGCCAATATCGCCCGCGAAGGCAGCGACGTGACCATTGTGGCCTATGGCCTGATGGTGCCGAATTCGCTGGCGGCGGCGGAAACACTGAAGAAGGAGGGCATCGACTGCGAAGTGATCGACCTGCGCACGCTTTCGCCCATCGACATGGACACGGTGATCGAGAGCGTCGAGGAAACCGGGCGACTGGTCTGCGTGGACGAAGCCAACCCGCGCTGTTCGATCGCGACGGACGTCTCGGCGACGGTTGCGCGGGATGCGTTCAAGGCGCTGAAAGCCCCGATCGAGATGGTCACCGCGCCGCATACGCCCGTGCCATTCTCACCGTCGCTCGAAGACCTCTATATCCCGTCGCCCGACCGGATCGCAGAGGCCGTGCGCAAGACGATGGGGGCGTAACTCAAATGAGCGATCAAATCGTACCGATCCTGATGCCGAAATGGGGGCTTTCCATGAAAGTGGGCACCCTTGCCGCCTGGCATGTGGAAGAAGGAACTCAGATCAACCCTGGCGACGAGATCATGGATGTCGAGACCGATAAGATCGCAAATGTCGTGGAGGCCGCCGACGGTGGCCTCCTGCGCAGATGCGTCGGGACAGCCGGAGAGATTTATCCGGTTCAGGCTCTTTTGGGTGTCCTGGCGCCGGCGTCGGTCTCGGATGCCGAGATCGACGCCTATGTTGCGGCCTTCGAGATGCCCGAGGTCGAGGAAGACGGAGAGGAAGTTCCCAGCCATCAGACAGCCGACCTTGAAATCGGCCGTATCCGCTATTTGACGCGGGAGGGCGAAGGCACCCCGGTCATTTTCATTCACGGGTTTGGCGGCGACAGCGACAACTGGCTTTTCAACGTGGACGCGGTTGCGGCCGATGCGCCGGTCTATGCACTTGACTTGCCTGGTCATGGCGGGTCGGTAAAGTCCATCGACAACCCCGGTCTTGGCACGATGGTGACGGCCGTCATTCAATTGATGGATCACTTGTCCATCGAAAAGGCACATTTGGTTGGCCATTCGATGGGGGGGCTGGTTTCGGGACAGACGGCGATTGACCATGTGGGGCGAGTGGCATCGCTGACGCTGATCTGCTCGGCGGGTCTGGGGGATGAAATCAACCCAGACTATATCGGTGGATTTGTTTCGGCGGCGTCCCGCAAGGAGTTGAAGCCGGTGCTGAAACACCTCTTTGCCGATGACAGCCTCGTCAGCCGCTCGATGGTGGATGATCTGCTGAAGTACAAGCGCCTCGATGGTGTCCAGGCGTTCCTGGACGCGCTCAAAGGCAATCTGTTTTCACAAGGAAAGCAGGGCGCGAGCATCGCTGCGGGAGTCGCCGCGTCGGGCGTGCCGACGACCGTGATCTGGGGGGCGGAGGACGCCGTTATTCCGCCAAGCCATGCCAGCGCAATCAGCGGCGCCAAGGTCGAAGTGATCGCGGATGCCGGGCACATGGTCATGATGGAGAATGCCGCACGCGTGAACGAGCTGATCAAGGCTCAGCTCTGATTGCTCCTGTCGCACTGGCGCATCTGCGCAAAAGTGCGGTCGATGTGTCTCGTCGGACTGGCCGTAAGCGAGCACATCTCAAGTCCCGTCCGGTGACCTCCCCGCCGGACGGGAACATCCAATGACAGAAAGTAAAGAACATGAGCGCACATAACGAAAAGCTGGCCGAGGTCAACAAACGACTGATGGGTTTGTTCAAAGCCGATCAGAAAACCATGATGGCCTTCAAAGGGCTCGCAGATACCGCTGCTAGGGAAGGGAAGATTTCCACGGCGATGAAAGAGACCATTGCCGTTGCGATCGCAGCCGCACGCGGATGCGAGGATTGCATCCTCTACCATGTGAACGAAGCCAAATCCCATGGGGCCGACCGTGACACATTGGTCGAAGTCTTGGCTGTAGCAGTCGAAATGTCGGGCGGGCCGGGCACGGTCTACGCCGCCAAGGCCCTTGATGCCTATGATCACCTTTGACGACATCCAACATTTTCAGGAGGTTTCCATGGAAGTCGGATCGAGCATTCCTTCCACGCCGGTTCAGCAGTTCGAAGGCGGCGAAATCAAGCAAATCGACCTTTCAGAATTCTCGAAAGGCAAGACGGTTCTGGTGGTCGCGATGCCGGGCGCATTCACGCCCACCTGCGCAGATGACCATGTTCCGGGTTATCTGCAAAACGCTGACAAGTTCCTGTCAAAGGGCGTCGACGACATCGTTATTCTGGCGACAAGCGATTTCTTCGTCGTAAAAGCTTGGGCGGACAGCCTGAACCCACCGGCGAACGTACATTTCATGGCAGATGGAAGTCAGGTCTTTGCCAAGGCCGCGGACCAATTGCTTGATCTAACGGAACTTGGTCTTGGTATGCGCACCCAGCGGTACGCTGCTTTGGTACGGAACAGCAACATTGAGAGTATTGCCGTCGAGCCGGATGCAACCGCAGTCACGGTGTCCGGCGCAGAAGCCGTTTTGGGGGGTCTCTGACGAATCCGTCTCAAATGCGACGGGCTCGCATGACGGTCACGCGCCCCACGAAACTAGTCTTCTACGGTAAGGAGTCGCCTTATTTTGCGAAGCATGATAACGATATTTGCGCCTACGGGGATACATTCCCAGTAGGTTGTCATTCGACACTTTGGGAGGGGTGGCGAAATGAACCAGACAATCGTGTTTGAAAAGCACGTCCAGGAAATTGTTGATGCCGCGGAAGGCAGAGCAACCGAGCGCGACCCCGAGGTCGTGCAATCCTGGCTTCGCTGCCTTAACGACCACGAACTCGATCCGGAACACAGAGGCGAAGCACGGATCCTGCCGGAAACCACGTTGCGCCAGCACCGTCAGGAGGCCGAGGACCTACTGTCCATTGCGCGCTTCGGCATGGAGGATCTCTACCGGCGTGTGAATTCGATGGGCTACGTCCTGCTCTTGACCGATGCTAAGGGCGTCACAGTCGATTTCATCGGCGACGAAAAAGTTGATCGTGAACTTAAGCGGGCGGGGCTATATATCGGTTCGGAATGGTCGGAAGCGAATGCCGGCACCTGCGGCGTTGGGGCTTGCCTTGCCTCTGGCGAAGCGTTGACGATCCATCAAACGGATCATTTCGACATGGCACATACGCCGCTGAGTTGCACAGCGGCCCCGATCTATCATGTCGATGGCGCGCTGATCGGGGTACTAGATGTTTCTTTGCTGATGTCGCCTTCAGAAAAGTATAGTCAGGCGCTGACACTTGAAGTTGTGAAATCGTGTGTGCGCCGAATTGAGCTTGCGAACCTCATGAATTCCCGCAAGTCCGACTGGATCATGCGGTTGAATACGACCTCGGAGTTCCTGGGCGTCGACCCGAATTGCGCGGTGTCGGTTGCCTCGGACGGCACGATTTCCGGCCTGACGCACGGCGCTCACCGCCTTTTCGCCAAGACGCTCGGTCAGAATTGGAAAACGCGCCAGGGTTTCGTCGGGAAACCATTCGAGGATGTCTTCGACTTCGATTTCAACGATATTCCCCGTCTGCTGGGGGCAGAGACCCCGGGTGAGCAGGCGTTGGAAATGTCCGACGGTCAGATCATGTTCGCCGATGTGCGCGCGCCGGTGAAATCGGTCAGCGTCGCGTCGAAGCCGGCGATGCCCGATGCGCTGACCCGTATTCACGGCGGTGATGGCAAGATGCTTGCACTGGCCGGAAAAGCTGCCCGGATCGTGGACAAGCACATCAGTATCATTCTTGAGGGTGAAACCGGGGTCGGGAAAGAGTTCGTCGCCAAGGCGCTTCACAAGGCGCGCAAGAAGAAGGGGCCGTTCGTGGCCATCAATTGCGCGGCATTGCCTGAAGCATTGATTGAAAGCGAGCTTTTCGGCTACGCGCCCAATTCCTTTACCGGCGCCCATGCCAAAGGCAAGAAGGGCCTGATCGAACAGGCCAATGGCGGCACGCTCTTTCTCGATGAAATCGGTGATATGCCTCTGGCGCTGCAGGCGCGGTTGCTGCGCGTGCTGGCCGAAAAAGAGGTCATGGCGGTCGGCGCGACAAAACCGGTGCCGGTGGACGTGCGCGTCGTGTCGGCGTCGCACCGAAATCTCAAGGCTCTGGTCGATGCCGGACAGTTCCGCCAGGATCTCTTCTACCGCCTCAACGGCGTCGTCCTGCAAATCCCCGCCTTGCGCGAACGCCAGGACAAGTCATGGGTGATCGATCAGGTCGCTCGTGTCGTCTCGCCCGATGCACCGCTGCATTTCTCGAAGGAAGCCAGGCAGGCGCTGCTTGGCTACGACTGGCCCGGGAACATCCGCGAGTTGATAACCACGCTAGAAGTCTGCCTTGCACTCTACGATGGTGACACGGTCGAACTACCTGATTTGCCAGAGCAAATTCTCGGCTAGATCTGTCTGGACGAGCCATAGATCACTCCCGGTTAGGACTTGGCACACTTGTTGCTTATCTCTCCCTGACAACATTGGATGTCCAAATGGGAGGGAAAAATGTCATCTAAGACACCAAATGTGATTCAACCATCTCGCCGCGAGTTCCTGAAGAGCTCCACGGCAACGCTGGCTGCGGCAGGCGGCATGGGAATGCTGGGGAATTTCATGGCTGCCCCGGCCTTTGCCAATGGTTATGCCGCAGGCATGACCGGCGGCCCGACCGGTTTTGATGGCGCCGAACGCTTTCAGTACAACAGTACCATGTCGGAAGGGCGCGCCATTGAAGGCATCAAGGCGCTGCGCGAAGCCGGCAACGTGCCGCAGAAGATCACCATGCTTCTGACCGACGGGGCGATCGGACAGATCACCAAACCTTTCCCGGATGGGGCACCGTCAGCCAAGGAGGTCTGGGAGCGCGAGACCGGCATCGAGATCGACATCATCGGCGCGCCCGCCGAAGACATCTTCAAGAAGGTGATGCAGGATGTCACAACCGGCGGCGGGTCTTTCGACATCTACACCGGGCCGTGGAACTCGACCGGCGATCTGGTGTCGTCGGGCGGGGCGGTCAACTGTTCTGATTTCGTCACGCGGTATCAGCCCGATTGGGGTGATCGCGAACGCGGAACGACGACACCCGAAAACGAGAAGCTGCTCTATACCTACGCCGGCGATTACTATTCCGTCTCGCTCGACGGCGATTATCAGACCTGGTTCTACCTCAAGGGTCTTTACGAAGACCCGCGTGTGCAGGAGGCCTTCCTAAGCGAGACCGGGGCAGAGCTGAAAACACCTGACACGTGGGACGAGGTCGATCGCATCTCGAAATTCTTCACAGGCAAGGATTTCGGCAACGGCACGATGTATGGCAACGGCAACCTGATGAGCCCGTTCTGGGGTCTTGCGACCTTCTATGCCCGCTTCGCCTCGATGGATTTCCCGAACTTCCACTTCTTCGATGCGGAAGCCAATCCGCAGCTGAACACCGAGCTGGGGATCCAATGCGCCGAAGAACACGTGCGGTCCTTCGAGTGGTCGCCGCCGGACTCGCTGACCTTCACATGGGCCGAGGCCTACGCCACCATGTGGAACCTGCTGATCCCTCACACCGCGATCTACACCAACCTGGTGAAGTTCGGTGACGGGTTCAATGCCGACGGCACTCCGAAATCGAAGGCCACCGGCATGATCGGAAGCCACCTGCCTGTCGGGCGACGCTTCGGTGATAAGATCAACCGCCGCTCGGTGCTCTACTACAACATCACCGCGTGGATCTCGTCACAGTCGAGCCATCCCGAGGCCGCCTATCTCTTCCTGCAGTGGCTCAGCTCGACTCGTACCTACACCTGGATGGCCGGCAACCCGGGCGGATATTTCGACCCGTTCCAGCAGGCGAACTTCAGGGAACCGCTCGTGGCGTCGACCTACCACCCGTACTCGATGGAGACGATCCCGGCGACGATTGCGCGGTCGGTTCCGTCGATCAACTTCGCCGGGCAGACCGCGCTGGACAACGCCCTGGATGAGGAGATCCAGGCCGCGATCACCGGTCAGAAAACGGCACGCGAGGCAATGGACGCCGCCCAAGGCAAATGGGAGCGGATCATCAAACGTCAGCGTCGCAACGGCATCGTGGATGCCATCAAGGCGAGCCGCGAAACCTGGCCTACCATCGTCGACGACGCATAGTCCTGCGTCGGAAGTCTTCGGGGCCCGGAAACATGCCCGGGCCCCGAACATCAAAACACTTGAAATGATAGGGGGTGGGCCCGTGAAAACCTCGGCAAGCGCCATGGCGCTGAAATACTTCTTTGTTTTGCTCGCAAGCGCAGTCGTGCTCTATCCACTGCTTTGGATGGTCACGATGGCCTTCAAACCCTACCCGGAATGGACAACGGTTTCTGGCCTGACGTGGTTCCCCCAAAACCCGACCTGGCAGAATTTTGAGTTTATCTTCTACGGTCATGCCGAGGGTTTGGTCGTCAGTCTCGACCGAACGATCTCAGGCCCGTTGATCGCAAGCCTCGTGACCTCGATCTGTGGCACGCTTATCGCGGTCGTGTGCGGCACGCTGTCTTCATACGCAGTCGTACGGTTCGGCCTGGCGCAATCCCTGCCGTTGTCGGTATTGCAATTGCGACTTTTCCCGCCCCTGGCGGTCATGATCCCTGTCATGGTGATGTGGGCCTTTATCGGCGCTGTGGATACCTGGTGGGGCCTGAGCCTGATCTACGGGATCGTCACCCTGCCTTTCGCCTTCTGGCTTATGAAGACCTTCTTCGAGGAAGTGCCAGTCGAGATCGAAGACGCGGCGCGCGTGGCGGGCTGTTCGTACTGGCGGGTCTTCTATCGGATCACGCTACCGATTGTGAAACCGGGTCTGGCGACCTGCGCATTGTTTGTCTTCATCCTCAACTGGTCGGACTACCTGCTGGCGCTGCTTTTGACCCAGAAGGAATGGGTCACCTTGCCAGTCTACATGGCAACTCTGACCTCAGCGATGGGCGGTCAGATGTACGGCATGAAAGCCGCCCTCGGCGTGATCGCTGCCATTCCTCCTGTCGTCTTCGGCCTGATGATTCAGAAGCACCTAGTGCGTGGCCTAACCTTCGGAGCACTGAAACAATGACCGATCAAACCCTCACTGACACCACGGGAAA
Source organism: Ruegeria alba (assembly GCF_022321465.1). NCBI lineage: Bacteria > Pseudomonadati > Pseudomonadota > Alphaproteobacteria > Rhodobacterales > Roseobacteraceae > Ruegeria > Ruegeria alba. The sequence continues at coordinate 55,878 of NZ_JAKOEM010000021.1, forward strand.
TGCCGACACCATGGGCTACTGGCAAAAGGTCGCCCGCGACGGGCCGCGCATGGGCTTCTGGTTCGTTTTGCCGACCTTGCTGCTGTTGCTGTTCATCGTGGTCTTTCCGCTCCTGATGCAGCTTTACCTGTCCTTCACCTGGTGGACTCCGTTGGAAGGCATCCCCTGGTATCAGGCATGGGAAGTCTTCAACTGGGGCGAAAACTACTGGTTCATGATAACCGATCCCCGTTTCTGGGGGGCGCTCTGGCGCACGGTTCTCATCATGATCGTAGCGGTGCCCGCGCAATTCTTCCTAGGCATGGCGCTTGCCTATCTCTTCATCGACAAGTTTCCGGGGCGCAAGATCTTTTACTCGATCATGCTGACCCCGATGATGATCGTGCCCGCCGTCGTCGGCCTGATGTTCTTCCTGCTGTTCCAGGGCACTGGGCCAGTCAATGACCATCTTGGCCTGCCGGCAGAGTTTTCGTGGCTCACGGATGTGAACCGCGCGATGATTTCGGTCATCATTGCCGATATCTGGCAGTGGACGCCTTTGATGTTCCTGATCCTATTGGCAGGGATGTTGGGCGTGCCCTCGGATCAGCTCTTGGCGGCAAAGCTTCTTGGCGGGTCGAACTGGCAGAACTTCGTCAAGATCATCCTGCCGCGCATGAAGACTGTCATCATTATCGCGCTCGTGCTGCGCGCAGTCGAATGTTTCAAGATCTTCGATCTTGTTTTCATCATGACCAAGGGCGGACCGGGTGTGCAGACGGAAACCATCTCGGTCTTTCTCTACAAACAGACCTTCGGTGATCTGGAGTGGGCCTATGTGGCCACCATCGGCCTGTCGATCCTGATCGCGCTCAGCATTCTTGCGGTCAAGGGCCTGTCCTACATGGCCAAGAAATAAGGGGGGCAGGGAATGTCATCTATCCAGATTCAGAACGTTACCAAACGCTTTGGCGATTTCACCGCCGTCGACAACATCTCCATTGACATCGAGGAGGGTGAATTTGTTGCCCTGCTGGGCCCATCGGGCTGTGGCAAAACCACGACGATGAACATGATAGCCGGATTGGAAGACGCCACCGAAGGCGCGATCCTGTTCGACAACCAGGACCTGGGCCACGTGCGGATGCAAGACCGCAATATCGGTTTCGTGTTCCAGAACTACGCGATCTTCACGCATCTGAGCGTCTACAAGAATCTGTCCTATGGGCTTGAGGTGAAAAAGGTCGGAAAATCCGAAATCGAGCGCCGGGTGAAAGCTATGGCCGACCGGATGAGCATTTCGCACAGGCTGGACCAACCGGCCTCGAGCTTGTCGGTGAACGAAATGCAGAAACTGGCCATCGGCCGCTCTGCCATAGTCGAGCCGCGAATTTTCCTGCTGGACGAACCGCTCTCGAACCTCGATGCGGGATTCCGCGCCTATATGCGGGCCGAGTTGAAGGTGCTGCAGCACGAATTCGGCCAGACAATGATTTACGTCACCCATGACCAGATCGAAGCGATGAGCCTGGCCGACAAGATAGCGATCATCGATCAGGGAAAACTGATGCAATACGGCGCACCTCTCGACATCTACAACGACCCTCAGAATCGGTTTGTCGCAAACTTCGTCGGCAGTCCACGCATGAACCTTGTTGATGGCGAATTGCGCGAGGAACAGGGCGCCCTTCGACTGATGCTGCACGGCGGCGCAGAGATCCGGTTGGACGGGCAGGTGAAAACCGCTTTCACCAGCGATGCGAAAGTGCACAGCGGGTCTTTCGGAATTCGTCCGCAGGACATCTATTTCGGTGAGAAGCGCGCTGACAACGACATTCGGATGCAGGGCAAGGTCGAGGTACTGGAGCGGGTCGGGCCGAAACGGCTGGCCTATCTGCAAGTTCAGGAAACCATGTTCCTCGCGTTCGATGATCAGGCGCAGCTGCGGGTCGGGGACGACGTTCCCTTCTATCTGCCGTCAGGGGCAAGCATGGCATTTGACCTGGAGTCGGGCCGCAGGCTGGGAGGACAGTAAGATGACAGCGATTGAGATTTCGAACGCGGTAAAAAGATACCCTGATTTTACACTCGGCCCGATCAGCATGAGCGTGGCGCAGGGGGAGTTTTTTGGCATCTTCGGCCCGCCATCCACCGGGAAAACGTCGATCCTGAAACTAATCCTCGGGCTCTTGCAGCCCGAGGAGGGGACAGTGACGCTCTCGGGGAAGGACGGTGCGGCTCTGGATGTTGCTGAACGCGATATCTCCATGGTCTTTCAGAACCTGGCGCTGTTTCCGCATATGACGGGACGGGAAAACATCATCTTTCCCCTCAAAGAACGCGGCGCGTCGGAGAAGGAGATCGAAGAAAGACTCGATTTCGTGTCCGAGGTTCTGCATGTCAGCCACATCCTGCACAAAAACCCTGCACAAATGTCGGGCGGGGAACGTCAGCGGATTGCCTTGGGCCGAGCCTTTGCAGCCGAAAGCCGGGCCATGCTGCTGGACGAACCGATTGCGGCGCTTGACGCGCGATTGCGCGAAGAGATGCGGGTGGAACTCAAACGGCTGCAGCGCGAGAACAACCAGACGTTTGTCTATGTCAGCCACGACGAAGAAGAGGTCATGGCAATCTCTGACCGCGTTGCAGTGATCATCGACGGCAAGATTGCCCAGATCGGGACGCCCGACGAGGTGTATAGCACCCCCAATTCAGTGGCCGTGGCCGGAGTTATTGGCTCACCTCCCATGAATTTCTTCAAGGGCACTTACTCGGCGTCCGGCGTTCATTTCAATACCTCGTCGTTGCCGACAGTTCCCATAACCGGCGCAACGCGCAAAGGCGGCGATGGCACTTTGGGTGTGCGCCCGGAAGATATCTGGCTCGGCGAAAGTGAGGGAAACCCGAGTATTGATGTGAATGTGAGTTCTGTCGAACCGCTGGGCAGCTATACGATTATCAACGCCTATCTGGGTGATCAGATTGTCAAGATACGCGCTCCCGGCCAAGTCACCCTTAAAGAGAATGCGGTGCAGCGGGTGAGCTTTGATCTGCGCCACCTGCATTTTTTTGATGACGTGGGCGAGAGGGTCTAGCAGCCAAAGACCTCTTGGCAATGTGATCCATCAAACCAAGGTCAGAACCAGAAAACGGAGAGTAACGTGACCGCGGCGGCGCAACGGATAAGGCACCCTGAAAAACAGAAAGTAGACGCGACAAGACCGTTGCCGAAACCCCGATGGCTGCGGGTGCGAGTGCCGAGTGGAGATGTGTTCGAGAGCACCAGCACCACGGTCAGGGGTCAGCGGCTGACCACCGTGTGCGAAGAAGCCGCCTGTCCGAACATCGGCGAGTGTTGGTCAAAATCGCACGCGACCTTCATGATCATGGGTGATACCTGCACCCGCGGTTGCGCATTTTGCAATGTTGCGACCGGACGGCCCGATGCATTGGATGTCTTCGAGCCTGCCCGGGTCGCGGACGCCGTGGCCAAAATGGGTCTGCGCCATGTCGTGGTCACCTCGGTGGATCGCGATGATCTGGAGGACGGCGGGGCAGAACATTTCGCACGGACATTGCGCGCGATCCGGCGCAAAACGCCGGACACGACGATTGAAATTCTAACACCCGATTTCCGGATGTCAGATGCGACCGCGCTTGAAACGGTGATGCGGGCCAAGCCGGATGTCTTCAATCACAACATCGAAACCGTGCCGCGCCTCTATCTCAGAGTCCGTCCAGGCGCGCGCTATTTCGGATCCCTCTACCTGCTGAAACGCGTCAAGAATCTCGACCCGGACGTCGCCACAAAATCGGGCCTGATGGTGGGGATGGGCGAAACGGACCAGGAAATCCTGCAGGTGATGGACGACCTGCGGGCCGCCGAGGTCGATTTCTTGACCATCGGCCAATACCTGCAGCCCACGCCACGGCACTATCCGGTCAAGCGATACGTGACCCCTGAGGAATTCGCCAGGCTGGAGCGAATTGCGAAATCAAAGGGGTTTGCCATGGTGTCGGCCAGCCCCCTCACCAGATCCAGTTATCACGCCGAAGAAGATTTCGACCACCTCAAGGTCAAGCGCAATAGGGCGAACGCCACTCATTCGCAATAGGAATATCCATGTCACGAGAACTGTTCCAACCGTCCCCAGGGCTTGCTGCCAAGGCGCATGCGGATGCCGCCACGTATCAGCAGATGTATGACCGATCGGTGAACGATCCCGAAGGGTTTTGGGGCGACCAGGCCGACCGGCTGGACTGGATCAAAGCGCCGACCCGGATCAAGAACACGTCCTTTGCCTATGACAACGTGTCGATCAAATGGTACGAGGATGGCGAGCTGAACGTTTCCGCCAACTGCATCGACCGTCACCTGGAAACCCGCGGCGATCAGACCGCGATCATCTGGGAACCCGATGATCCGGACGCTGAGGCGCAGCACATCACCTATCGCGACCTGCACGCCAATGTCTGCAAATTCGCCAATGTCCTGAAAGAGATGGGCGTCGGCAAGGGCGACCGCGTCGTGCTTTACATGCCGATGATCCCACAGGCCGCCTATGCGATGCTGGCCTGTGCGCGGGTCGGCGCGATCCATTCGGTGGTCTTCGCCGGCTTCTCTGCCGACGCACTAGCCGCCCGGATCGACGCCTGCGGCGCCGCCGTGGTCGTGACCGCAGACGAGGCCCCGCGCGGCGGTCGCAACACGCCGCTCAAGGTCAATGCGGACGTGGCCTTCGGTAAGTGCAAGTCCAGCCCGAAGATGCTGGTCGTCAGGCGCACCGGCGGCGATATCCCGATGGTGGACGGCCGCGATTTTTGGCTGCACGAGATGGAAGCCCGGGTCGCCGACGATTGCGTGCCCGAGGCGATGAACGCCGAGGACCCTCTGTTTATCCTCTACACCTCGGGCTCGACCGGCGCGCCCAAGGGCGTGGTGCATACGTCGGGCGGCTACCTGGTCTATGCCTCGATGACGCACCAGTATGTCTTCGACTATCACGACGGCGACATCTTCTGGTGCACGGCGGACGTGGGCTGGGTCACCGGCCACAGTTATATCGTCTATGGCCCGCTGGCCAATGGCGCCACCACGCTGATGTTCGAGGGTGTGCCCACCTATCCCGATGCTGGCCGCTTCTGGGCGGTGTGCGCAAAGCACAAGGTCAACCAGTTCTACACCGCCCCCACCGCGATCCGCGCGCTGATGGGTCAGGGCAAGGAATGGGTCGAGAAACACGACCTGTCGAGCCTGCGCATCCTCGGTACCGTGGGAGAACCGATCAACCCCGAAGCCTGGAACTGGTATAACGATGTCGTCGGCCACGGCCGCTGCCCAATCGTCGACACCTGGTGGCAGACCGAAACCGGCGGCCACCTGCTGACGCCCTTGCCCGGCGCCACCGCGACCAAGCCCGGTTCCGCCACCAAGCCGTTCTTCGGTGTGCAGCCGGTGATCCTCGACGCGCAGACCGCCGAAGAACAGACCGAAACTGCCGCCGAGGGCGTGCTCTGCCTGAAAGACAGCTGGCCCGGCCAGATGCGCACCTGCTGGGGCGATCACGACCGTTTCGTGCAGGCCTATTTCACCGACTACAAGGGCTATTACTTCTCGGGCGACGGCTGCCGCCGCGATGCCGACGGCTATTACTGGATCACCGGCCGGGTCGATGACGTGATCAACGTCTCGGGCCACCGCATGGGCACCGCCGAGGTCGAAAGCGCGCTGGTTGCCCACCCCAAGGTCAGCGAAAGCGCTGTCGTCGGTTATCCACATCCGGTGAAGGGCCAGGGCATCTATGCCTATGTCACGTTGATGGCGGGCGAAGACCCTACCGACGAGTTGCGGAAAGAGCTTGAGGTCTGGGTGCGCAAGGAGATCGGCCCCATCGCCAAACCGGATCTGATCCAATGGGCGCCGGGCCTGCCCAAGACCCGTTCGGGCAAGATCATGCGCCGCATCCTGCGCAAGATCGCCGAAAACGACTTCGACTCACTAGGCGACACCTCAACTCTCGCGGAACCGGCTGTCGTTGACGATCTCGTCGAAAACCGCATGAAAGAATAGGTAGTAAACGATGCCGAAAACGCAATTTGCTGTTCAGATGGGCATGGGCACCGATCTAAAAGGACAGGACTATAGCAAGGCTGCTGCCCGCGCCGTGCACGATGCCTTGCACCGCAATTTCCTTGTCGCGGGTGCGGCCTTTGACCTGCCACTGGACGCGATGATCGTCCATATCCGCGTGGGTGTCGCCAATCCGGATGCCGTTGATTTGGAGATCGTCAAAGCCGAGGTGCCAGCGGGCATAGTCTCAGCCGAAGCTGTAAATGGTGGCCTTGAGGTTGAGATGATGGGCCACAAAACCCTGATTGCGAACGCAATCGTCACCGTTTCCTATGATGTGGAGATACCGTCATGAAGCCGCTTATCTGTGAACTTGGAATGGGCGCCGATGTACATGGCCATGACTATACCAAAGCTGCGTTGCGAGGCATTTCCGACGCCATCCGGCACAGTTCGCTGACAATCTTCTACAGTTACAAGCACCCCTCGGAAATGCGTGTAGATGTGACCATTGGTGTGCCAGCACCGGACAAAGTGGACAAAGAGGCCGTGGCATCCGCACTTCCTTTCGGCGACGTCAACGTCAGGGTCGTCAAGGGCGGACTTGACGACAAAGGCATGGGCGGTGCCGAAGACATCACACTGGCAGCAGTTGCCGTTGAGGCTTGGCTGGACACCGAAGGGCATGGATTCAAATTGGCAAACGATTGAGCTGACATGCTACAGCGAGAAGCTTGCACGATTTCCGGATCCGCTCTGAACATGTCATAACAAAAACTTCACTATCGGATCTTGACACCTGTAGGGGGGTTTCCCCCCTCCAACGCCTGCCAAACGAACCTACCTGGATATCTCCCCTGCCAGCACCGCTCGTCCGTGCACCGCCAAGGTTGCTGAAAACCTCTGACACCCAAACTTGCGGATTACACCCAGTACTCGCGCTTCGTAGGCAGCGTGACCGATCAAACGACACAGGTCGGACGCGTGGAACTGGTGGTTCGCAGTCGGGGCGGCTTGCATCTGTCTCAGCAATTCGCGCTCTTTGGGGTCTGCTACCCGTTTCTGTGATGGTTTCACCTCGGGACGAGGCGGAGTTCCCGACGAATTCCGCCATCGACGCATGAAGCCAAGCAGGAAGCCAGCCGGCACCCTGCCGTTGCCTCGGGACCGGTTGAAGGCGAGGAAGCGATCCCAGATGACCTGGGTGTCGATGTTCCAGCAGGGCAACGTGGCCTTCGCTGCTTTGATGAGCTCTGCCCAACTGGTCTGAAAAACGTTCGAACTCGCGTTGATATCGATCAGCCCTGAGAAGATAGTTTTGTTATTATTATCTCTAGATCGTGACGTGTCGCCTTTTCGCGAAACCCAAGGGCATGTGGCCCGTGTGACTGTTGTGTTTGAGCGGCTCAGAGGAGATCTTTCATGACATCGAGAAAACGTCAAAGCGTGCTCCGCACGCGGGCGATCGTCGCGCTCGGCGCGATGGCCCTTATCGTGCTGGCGGGTCCAGCGCTTGCACAGAGCATCGACCTCTCGCCGGTACAGACCCTGCTTCAAGGAATTGTCGATGCGATTACCGGTCCCTTGGGGATCGTGATTGGCACGCTCGCACTGATCGGGGTGTTCCTTTCCTGGCTCTTTGGCATCCTCGCCTTTCGTCAGGCGCTCTGGGTCGTGGTTGCAATCGCGGGCATCGCCGCAGCACCCACCATCGTCGCCGCCATCTGGACCACCTGAGGTCCGTCCATGGCTGACCAGTCCCGCGTGTTCATCGGCCTAATCAGGCCACCCAAGCTGATGGGCTTGCCGATCATGTACGCCATGGTCTGGCTCTTCGGCTCGACGCTCCTGTTCCTCTGGGTGCAGAGCTGGGTGGTGGCTGTGTTCGCGGGCTGGCCTGGCCGGCGCTCTGGAAGGCCGCAGACTGGGATCCGAACTTCCTCGATGTCCTGGTGATCACCCTGCAGGAAGGCTCGCAAGCTGCCGGTGCCGTTCTTCACGGGCGCGCTGGCTACCCTGGGCGCCGATGTAGAAGGCGGGGGTATCGAGCGCTCCCAAGAGCAGCGCCGGCTCCCGGTCGTGGTCATGGAAGAACAGAAGGACGGCGGTGCGCGCGTCAGCCTCCGGGTTCTCGGTAAAGACCCTGTCCGGCAGGCGCCGACTCTCGCAGCCGGTCACACCGATGTTTAGGAGGGTCTCGTCATTGGGCGACAATAGGATTGTCGGATAATTCACCGAATGAGTCAGGGCGGCGAAACAGGCGGCCTCGGGGCCTTTGCCGTAGCCCATGATGGCGCGGGGCGACTTCGGCCGTTACCTGGGTACCGCTCTGCCGCATCGCAGCTTCATCGAAGCGGCAGTCGGCGCACTGTGCAGCATGATAGGCTGGGCGACCGACGGCACTTTGGACGAACCCGTTGTTCGCAGCATAGCAACGAAGATAATAGTCAGTTGGTGAAAGTTTCCATGCTGAATGACCTGAAACAGCAAAGACCTTCGGCTAGCGGCAGACGGCACTGTAAACGGGCCGACAGGACGGAAAGGTGTGGTTGGGCATAATCGCAGTGTTGGAAAAGCTCTGTTGGTCACCTTGAGCCCGCAGGCAGCGATCAGATCGTCGCCCGCGAACTGTGTTTTTCAAGCCCGGTCAAGTGCCGAACGCATCGGACCACCGGAGCGCACGCGATTTTGGAACTAGGCCCAACCGAGCTGTTTCAGCGCATGACCATCGTTCCAGACCTTCGTCATGTGCGTGATCTTCCCACCCGCGAATTCCATGGCATAGACGTAGTCAGTCGCAACAGCTGCACCTGTCGGATCGACTGGCCCGCCTGGGCCGGTTTGTGAGCCGTGGAAAACTGCGAAAGCCAGCACAATGCTTCGGTCTTCGTCTGCTGCGAACCCCTTCAATTCGTAGTGGCCGTCGGGGATCGGCGTTAGCATGCCCTTCATCCATTCGGCATATGCCTCCAGCGTGTGCGTATCCTCCAGCGCGCCGGCTTGGCAGGAAAAGCTAGCATCTGGGGTGCAGAACTGCGCGCACCCGTCCCACCCTTTGCCCGTTTCACAGGCTTCGAAGAATGCTTTTGCATCTGTGATCATGCTCATCTGTTGGTCTCCTTGGTAAACTGCGGGGCCTTTCCCCGCGTCGTCCACTAAAGGTACGCAGCGAGCTGGCGCCGCGATATCGTGCAGATGAACCAATTGATGCAGGAGGGATGTGGGGTATGCTGCTGCTACATTTGCAGGGGGTGGCATGACGGATCCGGCACAAACTGTTGAAACGCTTTCGAAAAGAGAAGCCGAGGTTGCTGCTGCTTACGCCGACGGAGCCAGCTACAAGGAAATAGCGCGAGAGTTGGGCATCTCGCCAACCACCGTCCGGTCGCATCTGCGCACCGTCTACAGCAAGCTCAACGTCACATCCAAGATCGCGCTGGTGCAGGCGCTTGTCGATCCCACGACCGTACCTACCGATGATCATGACAAGGCTGGCCTAGCCGCAGATCTGGCGCTTGAACTCGATGATGCGATAAGGCGCGAACGCACGCTGACACGTGTCCTGCGGATCATCAGTCAAAGCAGCGCGAATCTCAATGACGTGATCGACGAAGTGCTCGGACAGGCCCTCGAGATTTGTGAGGCCGAGTTTGGTATCCTATTGGAGCACCATGGGGATTTCGCGTTTACCGAAATGCGGTCCTGCAACATCAGCACGCCTTTCGCAGACTGGCTGGCGAGCCAAGGTTTATTCAATCCGGGGCCGGATACCGCGGTCGGCAGGGCCGCCAGATCGCTGAAGCCGGTTAGCATCGGCGATGTGGGTGCCGAGGACATCAGCCATGAAGAAAACCCGCTGCGCTTTGCGACGGTGAAGTTCGGCCAAGCGCGCTCACTGGCAGCGATCCCGATGACCTCCGGGGGACGTTTGATCGGCGTCTTCAGCGTCTACCGGACCCGTGTGCATCCGTTCAACGACCGCGCGCTCGAACTGGCGCAGGCTTTCGCCGATCAGGCGGCCATAGCGATCGAGAATGCCCGTCAGATCGGCGCGATGGAGGCGCGCCTGTCTCAGGCTGCTGCAACCCGCGAGGTTTTGGATGCAATCAGCATGTCGCGGGATGACGAAGGGCCTGTGTTCGACGCGATCCTCCGCAACGCCGCCAGACTGTGCAACGCGCCCATGGCGCGGCTGGAACTTGCTGACAGCGCACGCGAGACATATCGTTGCGTCGCAGCTTGGGGCGATGAGATGCGGTCATTCCGCGTGGGTGAGGTCATGCCGCTGGACCAGCCAAACGATCTGCCGACCTCAATTCGCGAGGGTGTTCTCCGCCACATTCACGATCTGTCAAAAACCGAACTCTATCTCGGTGGTAATCCAACCCGAAAAAGGATGGTCGAGGAAGAAGGATACCGGACCTATCTCTGCGTGCCGTTGATCGCAGCGGGCGTGAGTATCGGTGCAATTGTTCTCAGCCGCCGTGAAGTGGCTCCGTTCTCGGATGAAAGCATTGCCTTGGTGGAAAACTTTGCCAAACAGGCGGTGATCGCGATCGAGAACGTACGCCGGTTTCGCGAATTGCAGAATCGTCTCGATCGTTCCGCCGCCACGCGTGAAGTCCTGGAGGCGATCAGCAACGCAAGCGACGACGAACAGCCTGTGTTCGACGCCATTCTTGGCAACGCCCGCAAGCTCTGCGAAGCGCCTTTTGCCGCCCTCGTCCTTGGACGCCGGACCGACAGCCATCAAACCATGATCGCACATCACGGCGCCGTACAAAGCACGGAGGATATCTACAGTGCTCGCCGCGTGCCGATGGACCCGGAACGCTCCTTCGCCGCACGTGCCATCCTTGAGAAGCGGCCCATTCATCTGCCGAACATGATGGACACCGACGAGTACCGGGCGGGTATCCCGAATGTGGTGGAACTGTGCGATCTTCAGGGCATCCGCACTAACCTCTTTGTTCCGCTAATCAAAGACGGTGAGGGGATCGGCTGTTTCATCATCTTTCGTCACGAAGTCCGTCCTTACAACGACGAACAGATTGCGCTTGTCGAAACCTTCGCCACCCAAGCCGTGATTGCTCTGGAAAACATTCGACAGTTCCGGGAGCTGCGGACGCGGCTGGAGCGGGAGGCGGCAACAAAGGAAATCTTGCAGGTCATCAATCAACACCGCGATGATGAGATGCCGGTCTTCGACGTCATTCTAAATAATGCCATACATCTGTGCGGTGCGAGTGCAGGCGCTTTGGCCCTCGGCAAGAAGGGCGATCCGCATCAGCGCATGGCGGTCTCGCGCGGTGTCAGCGATGCGACGTTGGATGTGTATGCGCGCGGGGAGGTTTCGATGAACCCCGACATTTCGCTTTCAGCGAAAGCCATTCTGACGGGCAAAGTGGTCCATGTCGCGGACATGGCCGATACGGACGGATATCGAAGCGGCGTCTCACACTTCACGTCGGTCGTGGATGATACCGGCATTCGCACAAACCTGTTCGTGCCGCTGATAACGTCGGAAGGCGGTGAAGGCGTTCTCATCCTGTTTCGGACGGAGGTTCATCCCTACACACCCGATGAGATTGCCCTGGTCGAGACATTTGCTTCTCAGGCTGCTATTGCGCTGGAAAATGTCCGCCAGTTCCGCAACCTGCAGAAACGTCTGGACCGCGAAGCCGCTACAAGTCGCGTCCTCGGTGCCATCAGTGCCTCCCGCGAAGACGATATTCCGGTCTTTCACACCATTCTGGAAAACGCCTGCCGCGTCTGCGATGCGCAGTCGGGTTTCATTACAGTGCTCGATGAGAGCGGGCAGTACCTGACTGGCCCGGCACAGTACGGGGTCGGCGCCCCTTTTCAATCCATGTTCGAAGACTGGACTGCAGACCTCGCCACATCGCCCCTAGGTGCCGCCCAATGCATCCGGGAGCGCCGCGTGATCGCGATCGACGATATCGTGGAGACCGATCTTTATCGCGAGGGCAATGTCGAGCGCGTCAATCAGGTCGACCTTGAAGGCATGCGGACCATCCTGTGCGTCCCCCTGCTGACCTCGGACGCAGGGTTTGGCTCGATGATCCTTTACCGTAAACGGGTTCAGCCCTTTTCGAGTGACGATATAGCTATGGTTGAAGCCTTCGCGGCGCAGGCCGTCATAGCCATCGAGAATGCTCGTCAGTTCCGCGCGCTACAGGCGCGAACCTTAGAGGTTCAAGCCCTGAACGCTTCCTTGGAGGCCAAAGTCAGCGATCAGGTCACCGAGATTGAGCGAATGGGACGGCTGAAGCGGTTCTTGCCGTCAGCTGTGGCGGACACAATCGTCTCGTCCGGTTCCGAGCGAATGCTGCAAAGCCACCGCGCGCTGCTTGGCGTTCTATTTTGTGACATCCGGGGCTTTACCGCGTTCTGCGAGACGGCTGAGCCGGAAGAAACAATCGACGTGCTGCAAACCTATCATGAGGAAATGGGCAAACTGATAAATTTGCATGGTGCCGGCGTCGATCTTCGGATGGGCGATGGGGTCATGGTGCTATTCAATGATCCGATCCCATGTGAAGATCCCGCTGGCGACGCCGTTCGCCTCGCGATCGCCATGCGCGAAAGGATGGCCGACCTGTGCAGGATGTGGAAGCGCATGGGCTACAGGCTCGGCTTCGGAGTTGGCGTATCTTTAGGCTATGCAACGGTTGGCATGGTCGGCACCGAAGGCCGCTTTGACTACACGGCCTCTGGCACCGCAATTAACCTTGCGTCGCGGCTTTGCGATGAAGCCGGTGACGGGGAAATCCTTCTCAGTCCAAAGGCGAGCATCGCTGTCGAAGACGATTATCCTGTCGAGTCCCGAGGAGAGATCACTCTGAAGGGCCTCCGCGAACCGCTGGAGGTCTTCAAATTGGCCGAACCCGGCGTGTCTTAGCAAGCAATCGGCGTCTAGAAATAGCTTCACAATATTTTTTTTGAGCCGGCAGTGGCCATTTGCCGGGTTGCAGCAATGGTCGGTCGAGAAAAGGCCGCAGTGGGCTCGCTGCCGCCATATGACGGTTTCGGTTGGTTGTTCTTTGTATGAACGGCCGCTTGCGAACCTGCCTGATGCACTTGTTTGCGCCGGCAGCAATTCGAGGTTTGTTGTGGCGGGTCCCAGGCTACTCGGACACTATGCGCAGACAACAGCCGTTTGACCGGAAGGTCGACCGGCCGCAAAGTCCGCAAATTGCCAGTGCATGCCCGGTGCAGCGAAAGGTCGCTCATACTATACCTGTCGTACGTGGATCACACGGCGAAGGTTTCTGAAGAGCGCGCTATGTCGAATACTGCAGACAAAACGAATGGCCGTGTTCTTGCATCAGCCCATCTCGAAACTAACGGAATTGAGTGGGCCACTTCAAACTACAAGCTTAAGATCGACCTCAATTCCGAAGTCGGCACTTCGCTTGCCAACTTGTTCAGAACCACCCTGCCTGCGTCCAGCCCCAAGAACCAATTCGAAACTCCGGTTAGAAAGCTCAGGTTCTGTTCACACAACAGAATTCCGGCACCTGCCAATGCCCGCTCCTTCAGGCACTCGGCCATGTGGTCGATGTTTTCAGGCTGGACGCCCTCAGAAGGTTCATCGAGAATAATCACCTGCGTGTCCTCGATCATGGTTCGGACAAAGGCCAGGATTTTTCGTTCCCCACCCGACATGGTTCCTGCTGGTTGGTCCAGCCGCTCGGCTAATCGGGGGAACCGGTCGAAATACGTTTCAGTTTCCTCCCGGGCATTCCCGAGCGTCAGGTTCTCCCTGACCGTCAGATCATCAAACACCATGGATGTTTGTGGCATGTAGCCTATACCCTGGCCCCGCCGGGCATGTGCGGGGAGGTCGCCAACTGAACGACCATTCAACCGGATGTCACCGTGAACTGGGTGAAGTCCACCCTGCACCAGGCGGGCAAGGGTGGTTTTGCCGACACCGTTCCGACCGAAAACACCAAGAACGCTTCCAGCCTCGATATGGGCGGACACATCGAACAGGACCTTGGTGTCGCGATAGCCTCCGGTCAGGGTATCGATTTCCAAGAGTGCGGTCATTTCGTTCCTCCGGCATAGACGACCTGAACGTCCGGGTTACTCCGCACCTTGTCGAACGTGTCAAAGGCCAGGACCTGGCCCAGATGCAGGACAAGAACCTTGTCCGAGATCGCCTCGACGATGCTCATGTCATGTTCGATGACGATTACGAGCCCACCCGTATCGGCCTGGTAGTCGCGCACCAGGTCTGTCATCAGGCCCGTTTCATCGGGGGACAGTCCTGCACATGGCTCATCCAGCAACAGAACCGGCGGTTCGGCAGCGATGGTCATTGCGTATTCCAGGAACTGGCGGTGCCCTTGGGGAAGGTGTTCGACGGGTTGGACCAGTTCTTCCTGAAGCGGAACCGAGGGATGCTCCAGAAGGTCTGCCAGTGGTTTTGACCGCCACTGAAATGTCGTTGGGCGGAACAGGTCGATCAGTCCTGCACGGTTCGCCATCATGGCAATCGACAGGTTCTCGGACACACTCATGGAGAAGAACACCGATGGCACTTGCAGTTTGCGACCGATGCCGACGCCAAGGGCCATGTGTGGTGGCCTGCTATCGATGCGGGTGTCGCCAAGCGAAATACTCCCGCTGGTCAGACGAAGATTGCCGGTGATGGTGTTTAGGGCGCTGGTCTTTCCTGCCCCGTTCGGCCCGATCACGCTGACGATGCCGGTTGCTGGGGTTTCGAAGGAAACACCGTTCAGGATGCGGACAACACCGATGCTGAGCTTAACATCGTCGAACTGGAGGCGAGATTTGGCAACGCCGTTCCTGGGCTTTGGAGCTACTATTGCCGGTTTTGGTACCGTTGTCCCAACTGGTCTGAAGCGTCGGTAGGCGGATTCCAGCAATTCCGCGATGCCGCCAGGGGCCTTCAAAACGACGAGAATGAAGGCCACGGCCATCAGGAGTTCCCAATAGGGGAAGCTGTCGCGCAACTCGGCAGAGGCCCAGCCGACGATCACGGCCCCGATCAGCGGGCCGAGAACGTGGAAGCGGCCTCCGACGGCAGCGAGGATCACCATCTCGGCGGACAGGGCAAATCCGGTTGATGTCGGGGTCACAATGCCCTGATGCGAGGCAAAGAGCCCCCCGGCCAATGCCGCGATAACGGCAGAGAACGCGAATACCGCCCCCTTGACGGCATGGGTCGGGAAGCCGAGCAATTGCAGGCGGGGTTCGTTATTCGCGACTGCCCTGGCGATCAAGTTCACCGGAAGCCGGTTCAGGATGAACAGGAGCAAGCTCACCGCCACAGTTGCAGTCACAATGACGTAGTAGAACCCGCCAAACGGGTCGAGGTTGCCGAGGCTCTGGAACCCGCTCATCCCGTTGAAGCCACCGGTCAGGTTGGTTGCCGTTCCGGCGATCTGTTCGGCAATCATCACCAAAGCCAGTGTGATCAGTGAGAAATAGGGTCCGCTTTCGTTGCGGCCCCTGAAGATCAGCGCGGCCAGTGCGAAGGCAAAAACTGCCATGATAACCAAAACACCAGCGGCAAGGGCAAGGTCCAGAACCAGACCGCCTTCGGCCCGTAGGGTGATGGCGGTAATATAGGCCGCGACGCCGAAGAACAGGGCCTGACCAAGCGGCAGCACCCCGGTCTTGCCCCAGAGAAAGCCGATCCCCTGGGCCGCGATGCCGTAGATCAGGTAAAGCCCGATCTGGTAGGCTGTGAAGTCCCCGAAAAGCTCCGGGATCAACAGCAGGACCGCCAGAAGCAGACTAACGGGAAGAAGAACGGATGCCATCAGGTTTCAACCAGAGAAAGAGGATTGAGAGGGTCAGCACGGCCAGATAGCCATAGGTCTGGCTGACGACAGCCCCGAGGAAGGACTGAGTGCCCGCGATGATTCCGGCACCGATACCAAGCCCTTCAAGGCTGCCGAGGCCACCAACAACAAGGGCAAAGAACGACCGGATCAGGTAGTCGAGGCCCATCATCGGTTCGATGCGGATGGTCGGGGCAAGGATCAGTCCGGCCAGACCCGCAGTGCAGCAGCCGAAGATGAAGGCTCCGGCGGACAGACGGGCCGTGTTGATACCGATGGCCTCGGCCAAGTCCGGATTGCCGACCATCGCCTTGATCCGGGTGGCGACCTTGGATCGGGCATTCCACCAGTAGAGGGCAGCAAATCCGATGATGATGCCGATGATGACGGCGATGCGATAGGCGGGATAGTCGGAACCAAGAACGCTGAGAGTGCCGCTGATGGGTGGGCTGACGGACTGATAGCCGCGTCCGAAGATCAGTTCCACGGCCTCACGCAGCAGAATGGCAATGCCCCAGGTCGCCAGAAGGCTGTCAAACATCCGGCCATAGAGGTGGCGGATGACTACCCGCTCCAAGATGAAGGCGACGAACGCCACGGTCAGCAGGCAGACGGGGAGTTGTAGCCAGCCGGGCAGACCCAGCGACGATGTGATGACCGGAGCATAGGCCCCGATCATCACGAATTCCCCATGCGCCATGTTCATGATCCTGAGCTTGCCAAAGACAATGGCCAAGCCCAGGGCGACCAAAGCCAAGGTGCTGATCTGCCAGGTCAAATTGAGGATGAGAACAGACGTCATGGGTGGGAGGTCAGTTCGAGCAGGCTTCGGACGACGCCACGTTGTCGAACGACGCGACGATGTTGAACGCCCCGCCGCTGCCATCGGCGAGATAGATCGTCTGCGCCATATGATGCCCCGTCAGGGTGTTATCACCTCTCGGGGTGGTCCATGTGGTGCCTTCTGCGGCGGCATCCATGGCAGCAACGTCAAGGCTGCCTGCCTTGTTGGCCAGAGCGGCCAGCAGCATCAGACCCTCATAGGCCGACTGTCCCAGACCATTCAGAGCCGGTGCATCTGCCCCGTATGCAGCCGAGTAGTCGGCTGCGAAAGACGCTGCCCCTTCGGTCTCGATAGAAGCGAAATAGCCGGAAGATGAGAATAGCCGATCCGCATTGTCCGCACCGATACCGGCGAGGGTGTTTTCTTCGATCAGGGTGCCCAGGCGAATGGCCCGTTCATCCAGTCCGAAGCCTGCGAAGCTTACGTTGAAGCCTACGGAACCGCCACCCACAAGGGTGATCAGCACCGCGTCGGCACCGCTTTCCTTGATGCGCTGAAGCGAAGAGTCGAACTCAGCAACCGTGAAGGGGACGTATTCCTCACCCACGACCTCACCACCTGCATCGGCGATATAGCCTTTGGCCAAGGCGTTGGTGTCACGGGGCCAGTTATAGTCATGGCCGATCAGATACCATTTTGACACGCCCTCTTTTTCGGCGAGGTGGGGTATGACAGGGGCAAGCTGCTGGCTCGGGGTCTCACCAGTGATGTATAGCCCGTCCGCACAGGAATTGCCCTCATAGACCGGTGTGTAAACATACGGGACCTGCCCGCCAAATCGCCCGATCAGGGCTTCACGTACCGCCGAGTCATGCATGCCTACAAAGGCTTGGGCACCTTCCCCTTTCCACAGCCGCAACGCGGCCTGAGTGGCTTCTGCCGGGGGCACACCGACATCGGCGAAGACCAGTTCGATCTGTTCGCCATTGATACCGCCGCTTGCGTTGATCTTCTCTGCCGCCAGTTTGGCCGAATTCCTTGTGGACGGCCCGAAGAGGCCCGCCGGTCCGGAATCGGGCACCAGCACCCCGACCTTGATGTCGGCGGTGGCGGATACGGTTCCGAGTGTCAGGGCCATTGCGGCACTGGCCAAGAGTTTCGTCGTTGATTTCAACATGAGTTCCTCCCTTTGTTGAAAATGGCGTCTATTGCGCCATTGCTTTTTCTACCGCCCGTGCCAGGGCCAGTAGCGACCGGTCCTTTCCGGGCAGGGCATCAAACTCGATGCCGACCGGAAGACCCGAAGACACAGGGCATGGAAGTGAAATGCCGGGAGTGCCGACATTTGATCCCAGGTCGGTATTGCGGATGTAAGTCGGGAAGGTCGGGACCTGGTCACCGTTCAGTGTGACAGTTTCGTCCTGCCCGATGGGCCTGGCAGGCAGGGGCGTCGTCGGGAAGACGATCGCGTCCAGCCCGTTCGCCTCAAAAACCTGACCGTAAATTTGACGCATCGCCGGGCGATGCACATCCAGTGCTGCACGGTAGGCGGCTTCCGGCATCGCCTCATCCCCAAGCTGGCTGCCGATGGCCCCGGCCACATCCGGTGATTCAATGCCAGCAACCAGTGTTTCGAAGGAAACGTCCGGGGCGTGTTTGGCCAGATAGGCCGGAAGGTCGCGCATGACTTCGTAGAACACGACCGGGAAACTGAAGGCTTCGTTATGCGGCCAGATCGGCTCAAAGTTGACATCGACCAACTTGGCTCCTGCAGAAGATAGCAAGGAAAGCTGTGCCTCGACCGCTTCGGCGACCGCCGGGTCGAGGTTGTCAAAGAACATCTGCCGGGGAACGCCAAGCGTGACATTGGTCAACTCGACACTGGCAATATCGGCGTTGTCGCCCGATAGAACGCTGTCAAAGAGAGCGATATCGCGAACGCTTCGAGCCAGAGGGCCGACTGTATCGCGGGTGTGCGAGATCGGAACAACACCGCCGCCGTCATAGCGCCCGGTCGTCGGACGGAAGCCAATTACGCCACAGAGAGCCGCAGGAATACGGCAGGACCCGCCGGTATCCGTGCCCAGACCTGCGGGGAAAATTCCGGCGGCAATGGCGGCTGCGGTGCCACCCGATGACCCACCGGGGATCATGGCCGGATTGTTCGGATTGCGCACGGCCCCGGTAACCGCGTTGTTTGACGTGATGCCGAAGGCCAGTTCATGCATCGCGGCCTTGGCCCCGATGAAGCCGCCCGCCTGGTTGATCCGCTGGACAACACCGGCATCTGTGGCTGGGGTATGGTCCAGAAGAGCCTTCGTGCCACCGGAGGTTGGGTAGTTCGTTGTGTTGATGTTGTCCTTGGCCACGACCGGCAGACCGGCCAGTGCCGCCCCTGGGTGGGTCTCAAAGGCTTTGGTTGCCGTCCGGACGACGTGTTCCTCATCGAAACTCTGAACCGCATTCAGGTCCGAGTGTTTCGCGGCCCGATCAGCCAAAGCCTCGGCATATTCTGCCGCAGAAACCGATCCATCCCTGATCGCAGCGACCGTGGCGACCGCATCCAAACACTCCAAATCCAGCGACATCCTTGCCTCCCTGATGATTGGAGAACAGAATAGAAACTGGCAGGATCAGTTGCCTATCATCACAAATGATGATTTTTCTCGGCCAAGAACTGAGCCAATTGAGTGCGCCGGTTCAGCGCCGATTTTCGGAAGATGGATGCAATATGGGAGCGAAGCGTGGGTTTGGAAAACCCGAGTTTGCCGCAGATTTCGTCATCGGTGAGCCCCGTGACCAGGAGGTCGGCCACTTCGGCCTCCCGAACCGTGAACCCCAAATCATCGGCGATCTGGGCAAATCTCAGGGACGGTAACTGCTCGACCGCGCTCTTCGCCCGGATCAGGGCATTGACTAGGCTCGGCCCAACAGCATCTACGATCTGGGCCTCCCTGGGTGTAAAGTCCTCACGGTTCGCCCCACGCCATATCCGGAGGTCCCCAATATTGTCGCCCCTGTCATAGGCAAAGTAGTTCATGCCGTAACAAAGACCGTCCTGTTTCAGAAAATCGTTGAAGAATTCGGTCTTGACCAGACGGTCATGCCGCATCACCTCGCTGACAGGTGTTGCCTTCTTTCGTTTTTGCAGTGTTGGCGTGATCGGGTCATGAAACTGGAAGTAGCTTTCGTACCTGCGCAGGTTGTCGTCCGTCATGTTGATCTGGACGCAGGACACAAACTTCCGCGCATCGTCGTCCCAGATGTAGGATGCGAAATAGTCGGCTTTCAGCAGGTCGAGCATCTTCTGACCCACACGCCGACGGACCTCATAATGGTCGAACTCGCCACTCAGGTCTCGCATGATCGAAAAGATCAGGTCAGCTTCTTCATCCGTCAGATTCACGGTCTGGATTCCGATTGAAAGCCACTTATTGTTTCAACAACATGGCCCGCAGGCAAGGGTCACTTGATTGATGAGAAAAAACCAAATTATTTCAGTGAGCCCTTCTAAAGCGGACCTCTGACAGCTAGACGCCAATGGCGGAAGGGTCCCGCTCCTTGTTAAATGATCCTGATTGCAGAGAAAGGATGATTTGAATTTCGCCCCTCTGTTGGGCGTTCAATGACCGCTCTGGCGACACATGCTACTTTACAGCGAGAACCATGCCGCGCCCGCAAGCATTTTCTGCGTCAGCAATAGCCGCATGAGAGTATGGCAGGAAGGTCCCGCATATCGGACATCCGGCCTGATGTGCAGGATATGCCGCTCAAAAGTGCCTGCCGAGACTTGATGCAGGACGGTGAAACCATTGCGCTATAAATACTCAAAACTTCAAGTTTTTGCACACATCAAGCCGCACCAATCTGGCGCCCTTCTCCCCCTCGCACGCGGATTTGCGCAGACTGGGGCAAAATGCGCAGTCTGCGTCGATTGAAACGCGGCGCGCGCCCATGTATGGGGAGCCTGTCAAATCAGAGTAACCGGTGTCGGACCCTTGGCCCGATTCCCCTGCGCCGCAATGGATGTGGCAACACACTCTCGGATCGCACGCCCCAGGAAAGGCTAGAAAAGGTAAGAGAATATGGCTGATAAAATGAACTCCGACATATTGTATACCATTGTAGACGAAGCGCCGGAGCTGGCCAGCGCCTCGTTCCTGCCGATCATCCGCAAGTTCGTTTCGGCGGCGGATATCACGGTTGGAACCCCCGATATCTCGCTGGCGGGCCGCATCATCGCGACCTTCCCGGAAAACCTGACCGCCGATCAGCGCCAGTCCGACGATCTGGCCGCCCTGGGCGAGCTGGTGAAGACGCCCACCGCCAATGTGATCAAGCTGCCCAATATCTCGGCCTCGGTGCCGCAGCTGGTGGCCGCGATCGAGGAATTGCAGAACCAGGGTTACGACATCCCGTCCTATCCCGAGGCGCCCGCCACCGATGCGGAAAAGGAAGTGCGTGCGCGCTATGACGCGATCAAGGGCTCGGCGGTGAACCCGGTTCTGCGCGAAGGCAACTCGGACCGTCGTTCGGCCAAGGCGGTCAAGAGCTATGCGCAGAAGAACCCGCATTCGATGGGGGAATGGGTCTCGACCTCGAAAACCAAGGTCAGCTCGATGCCGGGTAACGATTTCTATGCCAACGAGAAATCGGCCACCATCACCGCCGCGCAGGCGGGCAAGGCGCGGATCGAGTTCATCGGCGCCGATGGCAGCGTGACGGAGCTGAAGAAGAACTGGCAACTGGACGAAGGCACCGTTGCCGATGCGACGTTCATGTCGGTCAAGGCGCTGGGTGCCTTCCTGGCCGATGCCATCGAGGACACCAAGGCCGACGGCACCATGTTCTCGCTGCATATGAAGGCCACGATGATGAAGGTTTCGGACCCGATCATCTTTGGTCACGCGGTCAAGGCCTGGCTGGCGCCGGTGTTCGAGAAATTCGGCGACCGCATGGCGGCGCTTGGTGTGAACCCGAATTCCGGCCTGGGCGACCTGCTGGAACGGGTGAAGGGCGACGCCGAGATCCTGGCCGCCATCGAGGCGGTCAAGGCGGATCGTCCGGCCATGTACATGGTCGACAGCGACAAGGGCATCACCAACCTGCACGTGCCGTCTGACGTGATCATCGACGCCTCGATGCCCGCCGTGATCCGCGCGGGCGGCAAGGGCTGGGACGAGACCGGCGCCAAGGGCGACACCAATTGCGTGATCCCCGACCGCTGCTATGCGACCGTCTATGACGAGACCATCAACTTCTTCAAGGCCAACGGCGCGCTGGACGTGACCACCGCCGGGTCGGTGGCCAACGTTGGCCTGATGGCCCAGAAGGCCGAGGAATACGGGTCGCACCCGACCACGTTCGAGGCACCCGCAGACGGAACCATCCGTATCGTGCTGGCCAATGGCGACGTGCTGCATTCGCATGCGGTCGAGGCGGGCGATATCTGGCGTGCCTGCACCGTCAAGGAGGCGCCCATCGAGAACTGGATCCAGCTGGCAATGGACCGTCAGCGCCTGACCGGGTCCGAGGCAATCTTCTGGCTGGATGCCAACCGCGCCCATGACGCGCAGCTGATCGCCTATGTCAAACCGGCGCTCGAAGCGGCGGGCGTGGCCGACAAATTCCAAATCCTGGCCCCGCGCGAGGCGACGGCGCAATCGCTGAAAACCATCACCGCGGGCAAGGACAGCATCGCCATCACCGGCAACGTGCTGCGCGATTACCTGACCGACCTGTTCCCGATCCTGGAACTGGGCACCTCGGCCAAGATGCTGTCGATCGTCAAGTTGATGCAGGGCGGCGGGTTGTTCGAGACCGGCGCCGGGGGTTCGGCCCCGAAACATGTGCAGCAGCTGGTCGAGGAAAACCACCTGCGCTGGGATTCGATGGGTGAATTCTGCGCATTGGGGGAAAGCCTGAACTTCCTCGCCGACAGCCGGGGCAATGCCAAGGCCGGGGTGCTGGGCCGCGCTGCCGAGGCGGCGACCCAGGGTATTCTGGACTTCAACCGCAGCCCCAGTCGCAAGGTGGGTCAGCCCGACAACCGTGACAGCCATTACTGGTTCGCCCGCTACTGGGCCGAGGCGCTGGCGGCGCAATCGGACGATGCCGATCTGGCCGCCGAATTCGCCCCGCTGGCCAAGGCGCTGGCCGATGGCGAGCAGGCGATCCTGACCGAACTGGCCGCAGCCCAGGGCAAATCCGCCGATATCGGCGGCTATTACAAGCCTTCGGCCGAGAAGAAGGCGGCGATCATGCGGCCGTCTGCGACGCTGAACGCGATCATCGGCTGAGCCTGACTGGCAAAAAAATTTCGGCGCGGGGGCAATCCCCGCGCCTTTTTTCATGTCCCGTACGAAAAGTATGCACGGGCGTGGTACCGATCCTCCTGTCACCTTGCAGAACGATGCTGTTCAGAAGGGGCCAGCGCATTGCATCAGGATGGCCGCTGGGGTCAGTCGATTTCGTGCGCGCCCTTGATCAAGGATTGAAGGGTGTAAATCAGCACCGCCGCCCCAATCGCTCCTACGCCTGCTATCCCGAGCAGAAGAATGATATCTATTGGGCCGCCCATATCGGCCAGGTGCGAGTGGGTCATGAACAGCACAAACCAGACCGCGGCAACTGCGCCGAAGGGCATCGAGAGTTGAGCAAGCAGAAACTTGGTCCAGCTAACCTTACGATCACGGACAAGGACGTAGAGATAGGCCACCGTTACGATGATTGCCGCACCGACCATCGAACAGAAGAGCCAGCGCCCAAAGATCTCTTGGAAAACGGCTAGAAGTGTCTCGAATGTCAGGTCTTTCATCGCCGTGACTCCTCTTTAGGCGCGACCGCGCAGCATCGCGTTGTAAGTTGCTTTCAAAGCGACTTCCTTCATCAGCCAGCTGACCCAAAGCTCTTCGAGAGGAGCGATCAAACCCGGGAAGGAGGGCACCAGATCATTGTTGTAGTCGAATTCGATCAGCATTGCGCGCCCGACCCTGGTGATCAGCGGGCAGGACGTGTAGCCGTTGTAGGTTTCGGTCGGCTCGGTGCCGGCGATGGCAGACAATAGCCCATCCTCGACCACCGGGACCTGCCATTTGACACTTGCCGCCGTCTTGCCCTTTGGGACGCCTGCCACATCTCCAAGCGCCCAGACCTCGGGGTGGCGAAGGTGCCGCAATGTCAGGGCGTCCACTTCGACCC
Organism: Ruegeria alba; assembly: GCF_022321465.1. Taxonomy (NCBI): domain Bacteria; kingdom Pseudomonadati; phylum Pseudomonadota; class Alphaproteobacteria; order Rhodobacterales; family Roseobacteraceae; genus Ruegeria; species Ruegeria alba. The sequence goes on from NZ_JAKOEM010000021.1 coordinate 79,750, forward strand.
ATCCCTGATCGGTCCATTTATCTGTCCAGGACAGATCGGATTGCCGGATCACATCGGGCGCGCGCTGCGGAGGAATGATGTGGATGTAGTCATAGTCTATCTCGACATCGAAGCCGTCTTAGTCCGCGAAGATTGCGCGTTTCCGACCTGCGTCGATGGACTGCAATTTGTGATGCATCCGGGTCTCTATCGCTCGGTCGGCAAAGAGCATCCGCACCTTTTCGGCGACGATCGGTACGCCAAACAGCGCCCCCTGCGGCGCGGTGTAGACGAACTCTGCTTTGCTCCGGTTGCCGGCCCGGCGCGTGATGTCATCAATCAGAAACGTGTGCTTTAGGGGCGCGCCCGCGCATTTCATCTCGGTTTCGGGCCGCGTGAAAAGACCAACGCCTCCGGTTTCGCTGAATTTCGACGCTGCCTGCCATGTCTTTTCAGCATATTCCGGGCCTGCATATAGCGCCCCGATCCCATCCCGACCGACCATATCCAACGAGAACCCTTCGATCGCGTCATTATCGAGAGCAAGCCCAGGTGCTGCCACAAGATAGTCGTACTGAAGCGTCTGTCCGTCTGCCGTCGCTACGGTTTTTGCAACGGGATCAATGGCCACCGCCGCCTCTTGGATCAGTCTCACCTCGCTAGGAAGCCAATCCGTTGTCCTTGAAACGACGTAACCTGCGGGCTTCAGACCGGCGGCGACGAGTGAGAGACCAGGTTGGTATAGATGCGCTTTGCGCGGATCGACAAGCGTGATCTGGGCGCCGACAAGGCGGCGGACCAGCCTGTTGGCGAGCGCTGTCCCGCCGGCGCCCGCGCCGATGATCACGATCCGGGCCTTTGTGGTAATCTGAGCCTGAACCGGGGCCGGCTCAGAGATGGCCGCTATTGCGGCGCTTCCAGCAGCCAGCTTCAGGAATTTTCGACGTGACGGGCCAGTTACGTGTAACTGCTTCATAGGTTCTCCTCCTATTTTGATCCGCGACTCCTTACCCTTGCGCGCCTTGCTCGCCGACTTGTGTCAGGTGTGCCGGGCAGGAAACGAGCAGATCACGACTCGGCAGCTGGAAAAACGCATGCAAGAAAATACATATGTTTAGCGAAGCGTTGTCGATATAGATCAAGCAGGCGCCGGGATCAGGCGCGGGCCGGCCACACTGCTGCCAGAGCGTTGGTTGCTCTGATTGCGATGTGCTGCAGAGCGGTGGAAAAGCTTTAGCGGTTGAGTGTGCCCCGGTCCCGCAGGCCGGGGCCGATGAGGGAACTGGTCGGCCGGACAGGACCGGGTTTAGAACTCAATTTCGGTGCCAACATTGGCGGCGCGGGCGCGGTCGACGACGGTCGCGGCGACGGCGAGGTCCTGCAAACCGACGCCTGTTCCGTCAAAAAGGGTAATCTGCGCATCGGAGATACGGCCCGGGTTGGTCCCTTTGATGACAGCGCCGATCTGCGTCACGTCAGCCGCCTGGATCAGGCCCTGCGCCACCGCGTGCTGCGCCTCGCCGATGCTGATGGATTGTGCGACCTCATCGGTGAAGACGTCTGCTGACACCAGCAGCTGGGGATCGACCTCTTGCTTGCCCTTGGTATCTGTGCCCATGCAGGCAATATGGGTGCCGGGGCTGACGTGATCCGCCTTCAGGATCGCGTCGAAGGACGAGGTGATCGTGATGATCACATCCGCCTCGCGCATGCCGTCCAGCTCTGCCGCCTCAAAGGGAATGCCGACCTCTTCGGCAACCCTGGCCAGGTTCGGCAGCATCTCGGGGTGGTAGTTCCAGCCGATGACCTTGTCGAAGGCGCGCTGTTCCAGGGCGGCGCGCAGCTGGAACGTGGCCTGATGGCCCGCGCCGATCATGCCGATGACCTTTGCATCCGGGCGGGCGAGATGCTT
>NZ_JAKOEM010000022.1:0-76024 GCF_022321465.1 Ruegeria alba
TGAAGAGCCGAGCAGGAAGACTTCAGCCGCTATTTTCGCCGCGCTTACACATCGACTTTTTCAACAGCATCTCCGCAACTTTGCTGTTTGCCTACGGTGCAGTGAAGGTCCGTAGTCGGTAAGGGGTGAATTGGCCATCAGGCCAAGAGGGGGCGGCACCCCCTCGCCGAACTCAATAGAACAGCGCCGCGTTGTTGATCAGCACTATCCGCAGCGCCATGATCGCCAGCAGCACCACAAGCGGGGTCAGGTCGAGCCCGCCCATCGGCGGCAGGATCCGGCGGATCGGGCCATAGATCGGCTCCAGCACCCGGTTCAGCCCGTACCAGATCTGCGCCACCAGTTGCTGGCGCGTGTTCAGCACTTGGAAGTTGATCAGCCAGCTCATGATCACATGCGCCAGGATGAAGAACCAGACCACATCCAGGATCAACATCAGGATTTGAAACAGCGACTGCATGGGGCCTCCTCGCGCACGAACCGCGAACAGACCTAAGAGCAGCGGGCCAAAGACGCAAGGGTTCAAGCGGGCCCGCACAGGAAAGACTTGCCTCGCCCCCGAGCCAGCCTTCATAACCGAACCAAACACAAACAAATCGAAACGGGGACAGGCATGGCGGATATCTCGGCGCGCAAGCGTATCTGGGGCTGGTATTTCTTTGACTGGGCCAGCCAGCCTTATCACACGCTTCTTGTGACTTTCGTGTTCAGCCCGTTCTTTGCCGCGGTGGCGGCGGACTATTTCATGGGTCAGGGGTTGGCGGACGAGGCCGCCAAGGCGCAGGCGCAAGTGGTTTGGTCGCAATGCCTGACCATCACCGGGCTGATCATCGGTTTCGGCGCGCCTTTCCTGGGGGCGATGGCCGATATCTCGGGCCGCCGCATGACCTGGATCACCCTGTTCTGCGGCATGTATGTCGTGGGCGCCTGGGGTCTGTGGTACATGGATCCGACCGGCGGCAACCTGTGGTGGATGATGGCCAGTTTCGGCATCGGTTTCATCGGCGCCGAATATGCGCTGATCTTCATCAACGCGCAGCTCCCCTCTCTCGGCACCAAAGAGGAAGTGGGCCAGATCTCGGGCTCGGGTTTCGCCTTTGGCTATCTCGGCGGCGTGGTGGCGCTGTTCATCATGCTGCTGCTCTTTGTCGAGCAGGGCAATGGCAAGACGCTGATCGGCCTCGATCCAATATTGGGACTCGACCCCGCGACCCGCGAGGGAACCCGCGCCGTCGGCCCGTTCACCGCGCTCTGGTTCGTGATCTTCATGATCCCCTATTTCCTCTGGGTGCGCGAACCCGGCGGCAGCGGCCGGCACGGCAGTTTCGGGCAGGCGGTGGCGCTGGTGGTGCAATCGGTCAAGAACCTGCGTCACCGGGGCAGCCTGGCGAGCTATCTGGTCTCGTCGATGTTCTATCGCGACGCGCTCAACGGGCTTTACGGTTTTGGCGGGGTCTATGCCCGGCTGGTGCTGGGTTGGGAGATCACGATGATCGGCGTGTTCGGCATCATCGCGGCCATTTCGGCGGCGGCGTTCAGCTGGCTGGGCGGGCTGGCCGATCGCAGGCTGGGGCCCAAGCCGGTCATTGTCGGTTCGATCCTGGTGCTGATCCTGGTCTGCGCCACCATCGTGGGCATGGACCGCACGCAGGTTTTCGGTATCCCGCTGGCCGAAGGTTCGAGCCTGCCCGATTTCGTCTTCTTCTTCTGCGGCGTGCTGATCGGCGGGTTCGGTGGTATCGTTCAGGCGGCCAGCCGGTCGATGATGGTGCGCCATACCGATCCCGCGACCCCAACCGAAAGCTTTGGTCTTTACGGTCTGTCGGGGCGCGCGACCGCGTTCCTTGCACCCGCATTGATCGGGGCGGCCACGGCGGCAACCGGGTCTGCGCGCTTGGGGGTTTCACCGGTCGTCGGCTTGTTTATTCTGGGTCTGATCCTGTTGATTTGGGTGAATCCAAAAGGGGACCAGAAATAGTGTTTATTCAGATCATTGCCGTTCTTCTATTGATGCTGAGTCCGGTGCTGGGTGCCGCTCCGGCGCAGGCCGAGCCATTGGCCAAAGAGCTTTTCGGGGCGCAAAAGCAGGCCTCTCGGCAGAAACCCGCCGCCTATGGCAGCTATGCCAAGGGCTGCGCGGCCGGGCTGGAGCAACTGCCCGAGACCGGCCCCACCTGGCAGGCGATGCGGCTGAGCCGCAACCGCAACTGGGGCCACCCCGAGACCATCGAATTCATCCGCGACCTGAGCGGTTTTGCCGCCCAGCAGAAAGGGTGGAGTGGGCTTTACATCGGCGATATCAGCCAGCCGCGCGGTGGGCCGATGCTGACCGGGCATCGCAGCCACCAGCTGGGGCTGGATATCGACATCTGGATGCTGCAGGCCAACAATCTGCGTCTGTCGGGCCAGCACCGCGAAAACATCTCCTCGGTCTCACTGCGCCGGGCCAAGGGGGCCTATGTCAACGACAGCTGGACCCGCCAGCATCATGCGATCATGCGCGAGGCGGCGCGCGACAAGCGGGTGGCGCGCATCTTCGTCTTTCCCGGTGCCAAGGTCTGGATGTGCAACAACGAAAAGGGCGACCGGTCCTATCTGCGCAAGATCCGGCCCTGGTGGGGGCATCACTATCATTTCCACGTTCGGCTGAGTTGCCCGCGCGGCTCGCGCGGCTGTGTCGACCAGACCCCGCCGCCGCAGGGGGATGGCTGTGCCGAGGCGCAGGAATGGGTGAACAATATCCTGAACCCGCCGCCGCCGAAGCCGCGTGACCCCAACGCGCCGCCGCCCAAGAAACGCCGCGAATACGTGCTGGCCGACCTGCCGAAGCAATGCGCCTCCGTCTTGCGTTCGCAATAGCGGCGGGGCTGGTGCTGTCCGGTCCCGGCCTTGCCGTGGACCGGGGCGAGGCACAGCATCTGGGCAGTTTCACCTGGCGGGGGTCGCAACCCTGGTTCGGCGGTTTCTCGGCCATCGAAATGGCGTCGGACGGTATCGGCATGACCGTACTGTCCGACCGCGCCACGATCCTGACCGCGAGGGTGCAGCGCGACGGTGACCAGATCACCGGCGTCGAGATCGACACGGTGCACAAGGTCAGGTCGAGCAAGAACAAGGTACTCAAGGGCCGGGTCGGCGACAGCGAGGGGCTGGCGATCGGGCCGGACGGGGTGATCTACATCTCGTTCGAAGGCGTGGCGCGTGTGGCGCGATACACCCGCCCCGATGGCCCGGCCAAGGTTCTGCCGCGCCCTGACGCGTTTCGCCACATGGCACGCAACGGCGCCTTCGAGGCGCTGGCGATGGATGCGCGCGGGCGGCTCTATACCCTGCCTGAAAGCAGCCGCGCCGCCGATGGTTCGATCCCGGTCTATCGTTGGGACGGTCGGGCCTGGCGCACGGCGTTTCACCTGGAGCAGTTGGGTGAGTACCTGCCCGTGGCTGCCGATTTCGGACCTGACGGGCGGTTCTATGTGCTGGAGCGGGATACCGGCGCCATCGGGTTCCGCTCGCGCCTGCGCCGTTGGAACGTGACAGCCAACGGGGTCACTGGCGAAGAGATCCTGTTCCAGAGCCGTCTGACGGCACATGACAACCTTGAAGGAGTGTCGGTCTGGCGCGACGGGCAGGGGCGGCTGCGCGCGACGATGGTGTCCGACAACAATTTCCTGGTGCTGCAACGGACCGAGTTGGTCGAATACCTGCTGCCGGATTGACAGGACGGGGTGTTGCGGGCTAAACGCCCGGCTTGTCCGCGACACAGGCGGACCAAGTCGCCGCACCCTTGTCAAAACGGACCCCGAAACATGACCCGCGCATTCCTTCCCGGCATTCTTGCCATGGCCGCCATCGTGGTGGCGTCGAACATCCTCGTCCAGTTCCTGATCCTCGACGGATTGCTGACCTGGGGCGCCTTCACCTATCCGCTGGCTTTTCTGGTCACCGATGTGATGAACCGCGTCTATGGAACCGAGGCCGCGCGGCGCGTGGTGTTTGCCGGTTTTGTGACCGGGGTGATCTGTTCGCTGATCGGCAGCCAGATCATGCTGCAAGGCGACGGCTATACCTATGCCGCCGTGCCGCTGCGGATCGCGGTCGCCTCGGGCACCGCGTTCCTGATCGCGCAACTGACCGATGTGGCGGTGTTCAACCGGTTCCGGGGCGGGCGCTGGTGGCGGGCGCCGCTGGTGTCGACCCTGATCGGCTCGGCGTTGGACACCGCGCTGTTCTTTACCATCGCCTTTTCGGCCAGCATCACCCTGTTTGGGCCCGATGCCGACGCCGCCGTCAACTGGGCGTGGGAGGCGGTGCCCTTCATGAACACGGGCACGCCGATGCCGCTGTGGGTCACGCTGGCCTTTGCCGACTGGCTGGTCAAACTCTCACTTGCCCTGATCGCGCTGATCCCGTTCCGCGTTATCGTTCAACGACTTGCCCCGACCCGCGCCGCCGCCTGAAGATTTCATTTGGCGCAAATCACTTCCTGTGGCAGGCTGAAGATGAGTTCAACAGCAAAGCAAAGGAGGTGGTCCAGTGTCGAGAAAGGGATTGGTAAGAGGTGCCGGAACCTAGGGGCAGGCGCCGGTCAAGGCAGTCCTTGGCGGGTCCCCGCCCCGGTCGAGCCTGTTGGCCCACTGGCACAGCTTCCTGAACTTTCGAAAGGCCGCCCGATGGGCGGCCTTTTTCATACCCGCGAGGCCCGCTAAGGTGCCGCCATGCTGTATGTGACCGACGATATCGCGATCCAGGACTGGGAGTTGAGCGAGAGCTTCATGCGCGCCTCGGGGCCGGGCGGGCAGAATGTGAACAAGGTGTCCTCGGCGGTCGAATTGCGGTTCGAAGCGGCGCGCTCGCCTTCCTTGCCCGCACCGGTCAAGGCGCGGCTGAAACGGTTGGCAGGACGCCGCTGGACCAGCGAGGGGGCCATCGTCCTGCAATGCGACGAAACCCGCAGCCAGGCCCGCAACCGCGAGATCGTCCGCGCCCGGCTGGTCGACCTGATCGCGCGCGCGTTGGTGGCCCCGAAACGCCGCATCGCGACCAAGCCGACGCGCGGCTCGGTCCGGCGCCGGCTCGACGCCAAGAAGGCGCGCGGCGAGGTCAAGGCCCTGCGCGGCAAGATCGGCGACGAATAGACTGGCGTCTCTGTGCGCCGCTGCTAATCTCGGGCCAAGAGGGAGTGAACCATATGAGACTGGACGGAAAAACAGCCATCGTCACCGGTGGCGCGCAGGGGTTCGGCGCCGGGATCGTGGCGAAATTCGTGTCCGAGGGCGCCCGTGTCATGGTGGCGGATATCAACATGGACACGGCGCGCGAGACCGCCGCGCAGATGGATGGCGATGCTTTTGCCCATCAGGTCGATGTGTCCGATGGAAATTCGGTCGATGCGATGGCGGCCGCGGCGCTGCGCAGGTTCGGGCATGTGGATATTCTGGTCAACAATGCCGGCGTAACTCACCTTCCAACCGCATTGGAAGATGTCAGCGAGGCGGATTTCGACCGTGTCTTTCGCGTCAACATGAAGTCGGTCTATCTGACCGCCCGGTCGCTGGTGCCGCATATGAAGGAACGCGGCAAGGGTGCGATCCTGAATGTCGCCTCGACCGCTGGCGTTTCTCCGCGACCCCGGCTGAACTGGTACAACGCCTCCAAGGGCTGGATGATCACCGCGACCCGCACCATGGCGGTAGAGCTTGCGCCGGATGGCGTGCGGGTCAACGCGCTCAACCCCGTGGCGGGCGAAACCCCGCTGTTGAAGTCCTTCATGGGCGAGGACACGCCCGAGATGCGCGCCAAGTTCCTGGCCACTATCCCGCTGGGCCGGTTTTCGACCCCGCAGGACATGGGCAATGCCGCCTGTTTCCTGTGTTCGGACGAGGCCTCGATGATCACCGGCGTCGCGATGGAGGTGGATGGCGGCCGCTGCATCTGAGCGCCCGCCTCCGAGGAAAGGCAAGCCATGGTTCCCGGCCCCCGCAACCTGATCACCGATGTGCCCGGCCTGTTGGTCGGCAATGCGCAGGACGATGCGTTGAAATCCGGTGCCACCGTGCTGACCGCCGAGGCGCCGTTCATGGCCTCGGTCCATGTGATGGGCGGGGCGCCGGGCACGCGCGAGACCGATCTGCTGGCGCCCGACAAATCGGTGGCGCGGATCGACGCTCTGGTGCTCTCGGGCGGCTCGGCCTATGGGCTGGATGCCTGTTCGGGCGTGTCCGATGCACTGCGCGCCGCCGGGCGCGGCTATCGCATTGCCGATGCGGTCATTCCCATCGTGCCGGGCGCGATCATCTTTGACCTGCTCAATGGCGGGGACAAGGACTGGCTCGACAACCCCTATCGTGCGCTGGGCCGTGCGGCGTTCGAAGCGGCGGGCGAGGATTTCGCGCTGGGCACCGCCGGGGTCGGTACCGGGGCGCTGACCGCAATGCTCAAAGGCGGGCTCGGCTCGGCCTCGCTGGTGCTGCCCGACGGAACCACGGTGGGCGCGCTGGTTGCCGCCAACCCGATGGGCAGCGTCACCACCCCCGGCGACCGTCACTTCTGGGCCGCCCCGTTCGAGATCGATGGTGAGTTCGGCGGGCTGGGTCCCGACCCCAGCCGCGGGCTGGGTCGGCAGCTTGAAAGCCGCAAGATGAGGACCATGGCCGCCCAGGCGCAGGAGCGGGCCAATACCACCATCGCCATCGTTGCAACCGATGCCGACCTGACCAAGGCGCAATGCCAGCGCATGGCGGTCGCCGCCCATGACGGTATCGCCCGGGCCACGGTTCCGGCCCATTCGCCGGGCGATGGCGATCTGGTTTTCTCGGTCTCGACCGGCGCCCGCCCGATGGCCGCGCCCGAGCGCGACCTGACCCTGCTTGGCCACGCCGCCGCGCTGTGCCTTGCCCGTGCCATTGGCCGCGCCATCTATCTGGCGCGTCCGGCACCGGGTGACCTGTTGCCCTGTTGGAAACAGGCGCAATCCCTCTGACAAGGGCGTGAGAAGGTGCGACACAGTGCCTGAATCCGACGATGGTGGTGTTGACACCGGCGCGCTCTGTCTTCTCATTTGGGTCAGCCAAACATCTGTGGAGTTCCCAACATGAACCGATTTGTCGCCGCCGCCTTTGCCTGCGTTCTTGCCGTTCCCGCCCTTGCAGAGGGCGATGCCGCCAAGGGTGAGAAGGGTTTCAATAAGTGCAAGTCTTGCCACATGATCGAGACCCCCGCCGGTGAAACCATCGTCAAAGGCGGCAAGACCGGACCTAACCTGTATGGTGTCGTGGGCCGGGCCGCGGGCACCTATGAAGGGTACAAATACGGTGACAGCCTGGTTGCTGCCGGCGAAAAGGGTCTGGTCTGGGACGAGGAAAGCTTTGTCGCCTTTACCCAGGACCCCAAAAGCTTCCTGAACACCTATCTGGGTGAAACGGCGGCCAAGTCGAAAATGACATTCAAGCTGAAATCGGGTGGCGAGGACGTGTTTGCCTATCTGCAAAGCGTCGCTGCCGATTAAGTAGCGCGATCAGGTACAAGAGTACCAGCAAGGCCGCAGTGCAGACTGCGGCCTTTTACACGCTTGATCGTCGCGAGAAACGCGCACAGGTTTGTCCGGCAAGTCGGCATGAGACCGGCAGGGCGGCCGCCCCTTGGCGCCGCGGTCACGGGAGAACACGACATGAGGATGGTATGGGCATCCTGATTCCGGCTTGGGTCGACGATACGCTTGTTCCGGTGGACAAGCTGGAAGCGCATGAGAAGGGTCTGAAACACAAGGCGGTTTCGGTCTTTGCGGTGCGCGATATGGACATCCTGATCCAGCGCCGGGCGCTGGGCAAATACCACACACCCGGTCTGTGGGCGAATACCTGCTGCACCCATCCTGACTGGGGTGAGAGCGCCTCGACCTGTGCAGTGCGGCGTCTGCGCGAGGAGCTGGGGATCGGTGGGCTTTATCCCGAGTACCGTCACAGGCTGGAGTACCATGCGGATGTGGGTAACGGTATGGTTGAGAACGAGGTGGTGGACGTCTTCCTTGCCCATGTACGCGGCCCTTTGCAGGTGGTTCCCAACCCCGAAGAGGTGATGGAGATCCGCTGGATCGGCTATCACGACCTGCTGGCCGAGGTGCAGCGCTATCCCGAGCGGTTCACGCCCTGGCTCAAGATCTATCTGCACCACCATTCCGACACGATATTCGGCCCCGATCTGATCATTTCGGCCAAGGCCTGAGCCGGGGTTGGCTCACTCTCCGTTTTCAGTTTTGACCGGTAGTGCATCCGCCGGGCAGGCCTCGGCGATGTGCTGGTGAATCAGCGCCTTACGCAGGGGTTTGGTCAGATACTTGTCCAGCCCGGCGGCCAGAATACCCTCGGCATCGCCGGCCATGGCATGTGCGGTCAGCGCCACGATAGGAACATGACGGCCGTTTCCGGCCTCGAGCCTGCGAATCTCGCCAGTGGCCTGTTTGCCGTCCATCTTGGGCATTGAGATATCCATGAAGATCAGGTCGGGTTGGAAATCCTGCCAGATCTCCACCGCCTCGAGCCCGTTATTGGCAAAGCGCAGGTCGATATCGAGCGTCTTGACCATCTTGCGGAACACCAGCTGGTTGGTGCGGTTGTCCTCGGCGGCCAGCACCCGCATCTGCCGGCGCTCGGTCGGTTCGCCGGCGGCGTCCCGGGATGGCTTGGCTTCAGGTTCCGTTATGTTCCTGGGGTCCTGCACCGATGTGATCTCGGTCGTCATATCCGACAAGCGGGCGAACAGTTCGGCCCTTGGAATCGGCTTTTGCAAAATGCCCTGTACGTATCGTTTGGCCGGGTCCGCATGGGCCACACCGGGATTGGATGAGAGGAGGAATACCGGTACGTCCGACCAACCCGCACCCCGCAGGGCCTCGGCCAGTTCCAGCCCATCCATCTCGGGCATGTTGTGATCACTAATTACCAGATCGACGCAATTGCTCATCTGTTTCAGGGCCTCTGTGCCTGAAGCGCAGCAGGTCACCCGAACGCCCAGCTGGGCCAACTGTTTCTCAAGGATCGCGCGGTTCACAGCCAGGTCGTCGACGATCAGCACATGTTGGAGGCGGACTGGCAGGTTGGGCAGAACCGGTTGCGGTTCCTCGCTCATCGGCAGGGTGACGCGGAAGCCAAAGCACGATCCGCGCCCCTCTTCGCTTTCGACCCAGACGGTGCCGCCCATCATCTGGATCAACCGCTGCGAGATGGCCAGACCCAGCCCGGTGCCGTCGAATTGCCGGTTACGCTCGTTCTCGACCTGATTGAACTCGCCAAAGATATGCGCCAGCTTTTCGCGGGGAATGCCGATCCCGGTATCCTCGATTGCGACATGGATGGCGCAGCGGCCGGTTGCGGGATCGGGCACACCGGTGACGCGGATCAGGATGTGGCCCTTGGCGGTGAACTTGACTGCATTGCCCAAAAGATTGGTCAGCACCTGCCGCATCCGGCCCGGATCGCCGACAAACAGGGTGGGCAGGAACAGGTCATAATCCACCAAGAGGGTCAGCCCCTTGTCGCGTACGATGGGCTGCATCAGCATCGCGACCTCGTGAATGCAGCGTTCCAGATCGAACGGTTCGGGATGGAGCACCATCTTGTCGGCCTCGATCTTGGAGTAATCGAGAACGTCGTTGATGATCACCAGCAGCGCCTCGCCCGAGTTCTTGATCGTACTGGCATAAAGCTGCTGTTCTTCATCCAGCGCGGTGTCGCACAGCAGTTCGGCCATCCCGACCACGCCGTTCATCGGCGTCCGAATCTCGTGGCTCATATTGGCGAGAAAGGCCGATTTGGCACGGTTCGCGGCCTCGGCCCGCTCACGGGCGGCGCGCAGTTCGGCCTCGTAGCGCACGGTCGAGGTGATGTTGAGCGCCAGGCTGACCACATCGCCGCCATGGCCGCGCTGGTCGATCATCTTGACATACTGGTCGTTCCACAGGCGGATCACCACCGGTTCGGGGGTGGGGGCGATCCAGCGGTCATGCATCATCTGCCGCCACTCATCGGCGGCCAGTTCACCGGTGTCGATGATGCCTTCTTCGGTCATCAGTTGCAGGATCCGCATATACGAGATACCGGGCGTCACCTCGTCCAGCCCGTCAAACACGTTGAGATAGGCGGTATTGGCGCCGATCAGCTTGCTGTCCGCATCGAAAAAGGCAAATCCGTCCTGAATGGTCTGGATCGAGTGCCACAGCCGGCGTTCGGCCACCTCGATCTTGGCGTTGGCGACGGTCAGGTCCGATTTGACCTTTTCGTTCTCGTCACGGACGGTGGCCACCTCGGCCTGTTTCTCGCCAATCTGCTTGGTCAGCGCCAATGCATGGCGCCCCAGCTTGCGGTTTGCCGCCGACAGTTCGGCCTGCTTCAGTTCCAACAGTCTTTCCGCGGCCAAACGCGCGCGCCGTTCTTCGGCAAGCTTGTTTACCAGGCTCATTCGTAACAGTCCCCAACGCTCAGTGGCGTCAGCATCCGTCAGATCGGTGAAAAAGAGCTTAAGCCCGTCAAGCCTGAATCCTTGCAATGGGTCAGGCGCCCATGCGACCCTTGACCCAAACAGGAGGTCGGCATGCGGCGTTTTGGATTTCTTGCAGTTCTTTCTCTTCAATTGGCTTTTTTCGGTGGGTCAGGCCTTTCTGCGCAAGAGGCCGCGCCCGGGTTTCGCTACCTCGCCACCCGTGACATGGATTTCTATGGCGAGGATCTGGACGCCCTGTTCGACACCGATCTGCAATCCTGCATCCGGGCCTGTTCGGCAAACAATGCCTGCAACGCCTTCACCTTCAACGCGCGTTCGAACGCCTGTTTCCCCAAAAGAGGTGTCAGCGAACAGACGCCGTATCAGGGGGCGCTTTCGGCGGTGAAACTGCCCAGCTCGGCGCCGATGCGTGACCGGGCGCGGCAACAGGCGGCGCGACTGGCCTTTCTGCCGGACCGCGACCTGACCCGCGCTGTCGCGCAGGCGCGTGATCTTGGGCTGCGCCATGCCGCCGGCGGGATGGAGCTGGACCAGGTCATCGCCGCGATGCGCAATGCGGGTGCGGGGGCACAGGCCGCTGGTTGGGCCGGGCTGGCGGTGTCGCTGTCGGATCGTGCCGATCTGTGGGCGGAATACGCCCGCCTGCTGCTGAGCGTGCGCAGCGATGACAGCAACGTGAAGCGTGATCATGCGCGCCGCGCGGTTTCGGCTGCGCTCAACGCCTATTTGCGGGCCGAGGGTCCGGGGGCCGAAGTTTCTGCGCTGTACCTGCTCGCGCAGGCGCTTGAACGGGACGGGCGCGGCCGTGACATGGTGCCGGTGCTGCGGTTGGCCAGCAGCATCCAGCCGCGCGAGGATGTTCTGGCGGCGCTGGATACGGCAATCGGCAAATACGGATTCCGCGTGGTCGAGAGCACGGTCGAAAGCGACAGCGCCCAGCCGCGCATCTGTGCCCAGTTCTCGGATCCGCTGGCGCGCAGCGGGGTCGATTACGAGCCTTTCGTGCACTCGCCCGAAGGGGACCTGGTGGTACAGGCGGATGGCAACCAGCTTTGCCTCGATGGGGTCGAACATGGCAAACGTTATCGCATCACCCTGCGCGAGGGATTGCCCGCCGGTTCAGGTGAGGCGCTGTGGAAGGACGTGACGCTGACCCATTACGTGCGCGACCGCAGCCCGGCGGTGCGGTTTCCGGGCCGGTCCTATGTGCTGCCGAAAGCGGCGGATGCGGCGATACCGGTGGAGACGGTGAACGCCACCACGCTTGACCTGGTGTTGCGGCGGGTCAGCGACCGCAACCTGTTGCGCGCGGTGCAGGAGGGGTATTTCGCCCGACCGCTGTCCTATTGGGAGGACGAGTATTTCGCCGCGGATATCGCGCAACAGGTCTGGACCGGCAGTGCCGAAGTGGCCAGCACGCTCAACCGCGACATGACCACCCGCCTGCCATTGGTCGAGGCGATTTCCGGCCAGCCTGCCGGCATCTATACGCTGACGGCGCGGGTGCCGGGTGCCGACCCCTATGACAACCCCGGAGCGACCCAATGGTTCGTGCTGTCCGATCTGGGCCTGTCCTCGATCTCGGGCAATGACGGTTTGCATGTGACGGTGCGCGGTCTTTCCGACGCGGCGCCGCGCGCTGGGGTCGACTTGACCCTGATCTCGCGTGCCAATGCGGTGCTGGGCCGGACCCAGACCGATGCGCAGGGGCTGGCGCGGTTCGAGCCGGGGCTGACGCGCGGCACGGGCGCGGCGGCGCCCGCGTTGATCCTGGCAGCGGCGGGGGATGCCGATCTGGGCTTTCTCTCTCTGATCGACCCGGCCTTTGACCTGTCCGACCGGGGCGTCGAAGGGCGCAAGCCCGCTGGCCCCGTCGATGTGTTCCTGACCACCGACCGGGGCGCCTATCGCGCGGGCGAGACCATTCATGCCACAGTACTCAGCCGCGATGGTACTGCGCGCGCCATCGACGGTCTGCCGCTCACAGCGATCCTCACCCGGCCCGACGGGGTGGAATATGGCCGCAAGGTCTCGGATGGCGGTGTGGCGGGGGGGCATGTCTTTGCACTGGACACCGGTGCCAGCGCCCCGCGCGGGACCTGGCGGTTGGAGATCAAGACCGATCCCGATGGACCCGCGCTGGCCAGCCAGACGCTGCTGGTCGAGGATTTCCTGCCTGAGCGGATCGATTTTGACCTGGCGCTGCCCGATGCGCCGATCCTGCCCGGCGACAGCCCGCCGCTGAGCATCGAGGCGCGTTACCTGTTCGGGGCGCCGGGCGCCGATCTGAGCATCGAGGGGCAGGTGCAACTGCGCGCCGCCGACCAGATCGCGGGCTGGCCCGGATACCGGTTTGGCCGCCATGACGCCGGGCTTCAGACCCGCACCAGCCATTTCGGCGATGCCCGCACCGATGCTGCGGGGCAGGCCCGACTGGCGGTCGAGATCCCGCAGATCGACGCCGAGGGTAAACCGCTCGAGGCGGTGGTGACGGCGCGGCTAGCCGATGGGGCCGCCCGCCCGGTCGAACGCCGGATCTCGGTGCCGGTTTCGCCCGCCACCCCCGTCATCGGCATCAAGCCGCTGTTCGAGGATGTGGTGAGCGAGGGTACCGAGGCCGGGTTCCAGGTGATCGGCCTGACCCCGGACCTGACGCCGCAGCCGATGCGGGTGAAATGGACACTGAACCGGGTCGAGACGCGGTATCAGTGGTACCAGCTGTACGGCAACTGGAACTGGGAGCCGGTGACCCGCCGCACCCGCATCGCCACCGGCGAGGCTGATCTGGGCAGCGACCCGCTGTCGCTGTTCCAGCCGGTGGAATGGGGCGAACACGAATTGCTGGTCGAGCGGCTGGATGGCGCTTATGTCGCCGCGTCTGCCGATTTCTATGCCGGCTGGTATCAGGCCGCCGATGCGGCGGCGACGCCAGACCGGCTGGAGCTTTCGCTGGACAAGGACAGCTATCGTCCGGGCGACACCGCGCGGCTGCGGATCGTGCCGCGCATGGCGGGCACCGCGCTGGTCACCGTGCTGTCGGACCGGGTGATCGCACGGCAGGCGGTCGAGGTGGCGGCGGGCGAAAGCGTGATTCCGCTGACCGTGACCGAGGACTGGGGTACCGGCGCCTATGTCACAGCCACGGTGATCCGACCGATGGACGTCGCCGCCGGGCAGAACCCGGCGCGTGCGCTGGGTCTGGCCCATGCGACGGTCGAACCGGTGGGCAAGGCACTGACGGTTGCAATCGACGCACCCGAGGTGGCCAAACCGCGCGCCACCCAACCCGTGCGTCTGACCGTTGCGGGCGCGCAGGCGGGTGACGCGGTCTGGCTGACGCTGGCGGCGGTCGATCTGGGTATTCTGAACCTCACCGGCTTCCAAAGCCCCGATCCGCAGGGCCACTATTTCGGCCAACGGCGGCTGGGGGTCGAGATGCGCGATGTCTATGGACGGTTGATCGACGGCATGAACGGCGCCATGGGGACCGTCCGCTCGGGCGGGGATGCCGATAATGGCCTGCGGATGCAATCGCCGCCGCCGACCCAGGACCTGATGGCGGTGTTCAGTGGCCCGGTGCAGGTGGATGCCGATGGCAGCGTTTCGGTCGATGTGCCCTTGCCCGCCTTCAACGGCACCGTGCGGCTGATGGCGGTGGCCTGGTCCGACCGCGCAGTGGGACAGGCCGAGCGGGACATGATCGTGCGCGACCCGGTGGTGGTGACGGCGACGGTGCCGCGCTTCCTTGCCCCCGGCGACAGCAGCCGGGTGCGGCTGGAGGTGGTGCATGCCGATGGCCCGCCGGGCGAGATGACGTTGAAGCTGGCCAGCGCGCCGGGCCTGCAATTGGGCGCCGCGCCCGACCGGTTCACCCTGACCGAGGGTGGCAAGGCAGTGTTCGAGGTGCCCGTCACCGCCACCGCGCTGGGCGATCCGGTGTTGACGGTCGAATTGGAGACGCCGGGCGGGCAAGAGCTGCGCCAGGTGTTGCGACTGCCGGTGCGTGCCAATGACCCGGTGGTGGCCCAGACCCGGCGCTTTGCACTTGGGGCGGGTGACAGTTTCCTGTTCTCGCGTGATGTCTTCACCGGGCTCAGGCCCGGATCGGCGCGCGCCATCCTGTCCGCCGGTCCGCTGGCGCGTTTCGATGCGCCGGGCCTGTTGGGGATGCTCGACCGCTACCCCTATGGCTGCACGGAACAGGTGACCTCGCAGGCGATGCCGCTGCTTTACCTTGGTGCGGTGGCGCAGGCGGCGGGGCTGGGCACCGGCCCGCAGGTGGCCGAGCGGATTGACGCCGCGATCCGGCGCATCCTGACCCGACAAAGCGCCAATGGCGCCTTTGGCCTGTGGCGTGCCGAGAGCGGTGATTTCTGGCTCGACGCCTATGCCTCGGACTTTCTCAGCCGGGCGCGGGCGGAGGGCTATTCGGTGCCGGACCGCGCCTTTGCCATGGCGATGGACAACCTGCGCAATCGGTTGAACTATGCCCCCGATTTCGACGAAGGGGGCGAGGATATCGCCTATGCCCTGATGGTGCTGGCGCGCGAGGGCGCGGCGGCGATGGGCGATCTGCGCTATTACGCCGACGTCAAGGCGGACGCCTTTACCACGCCGCTGGGCGCGGCACAGCTGGGGTCGGCGCTGGCCATGTATGGCGACCAGACGCGGGCCGACGCGATGTTTGCCCGCGCCGCGCGCATGGTCGCGGGGCAGCGGCCTGAGGCACCCGTCTGGCGGGCCGATTACGGTACCAGCCTGCGGGATGCGGCGGGCTTGTTGACGCTGGCCGCCGAGGCGGGCAGTGCGGTGATCGACCGGGATTCCCTGATCAGCCGCATCAGCCAGCCTGCGGGTGAGATGTCGACCCAGGAAGCGGCCTGGAGCCTGCTTGCGGCGCAGGCCTTGGTCAAGCAGCCTGAGCAATCGGGCCTGCGGGTGAATGGTGCGGCGGTGGATGGGCCCTTTGTGCAGGTGCTTGCAGGGACCAGCGACGAGGTGCTCAACATCACCGCCGTCGATGGTGGCGCCACCGATATCACCCTGACCATGCTGGGTGTACCCGAGGTTCCGCTGCCCGCCGGTGGTACCGGCTACACCATCACCCGCGCCCGCTACACGATGGACGGGGCGCCCATCGCCCGTGACGCTTTTGCCATTGGAGAGCGGTTCGTGACGGTGCTGACCGTGACCCCGTTCGAGGCCTCGGGCGGGCGGCTGATGGTGAACGATCCGCTGCCTGCGGGGTTCGAGATCGACAACCCCTCGCTGTTGCGTTCGGGCGATGTGCGGGCGCTGGACTGGCTGTCGCTGGACGAGGCCACCCATACCGAGTTCCGCAGCGACCGCTTCCTCGCGGCCATCGATCTGACCGGCACCCGGCCCGTCACGCTGGCCTATGTCACCCGCGCGGTCAGCCCGGGTGAGTTCCATCACCCGGCGGCCTCGGTCGAGGACATGTACCGCCCCCGTTATCGTGCCCGCACCGACACGGGCCGCATCCGTGTCGGGCAATGAGCGGGCGCGAGGCGGTGGCCACCGTCCATTGGCGGCGGCTGGATGGCGAAGGCTCCGACCGCTGCACCCTGTCGCGGGTGGCGCAGGGCTGGATCATGGTGGGCCACGCCCATTGGCGCGACGAGGGCTGTGATACCACGCTCAGCTATGACATCCGCTGCGCACCCGACTGGCGCAGCCTGTCGGCGGATGTCGCCGGAGAGCGCGGTGGTCGCCCCCTGTCGATTCGGATCGAGGCAACGCCACTGGGCTGGCGGATGGACGATGTGCTGCAACCGGGAACCGAGGATTGCACCGATCTCGACCTAAGCTTTACCCCCGCCACCAACCTGATGCCGATACGGCGGCTGGGGGCCTTTGCCGGAGACGAATTGCGCGTTGCGGCTGCCTGGCTGATGCCCGACCTGGATTGCGTGGCGCGGCTGGACCAGATCTATACCCGGTTGCCGGATGGTCGGGTGCATTATGCCTCGGCCGGGTTTGCAGCGGATCTCGACCTGCATGGAAGCGGTTTTGCCACGCAATATCCCGGGCTCTGGCAGGGTTGGGTCGATGATGCCTAGGCCTGCGCGCTGGCTGGCGGTGCTGGCGCTGATCCTGTGGGGGGGCGCGGCGCTGCGTGATGGGGCGGATCGCTGGATCGACGCCACCCAACTGCCGCCGGTTCTGGTCGAAACGGGGATCGAGATACGCGACCGCAACGGCGCCCTGTTGCGAGCCTATCAGGTGGGGGATGGTATCTGGCGGCTGGCGCCGGGGGCGGTGGACCCGGGTTTTATACGCATGCTGATCCGCTACGAAGACAAGCGCTTTGCCGATCATGCCGGGGTCGATCCGCTGGCGATGTTTCGCGCCGCTGGACAGGCGCTGAGGTATCGTCGCCCGGTCTCGGGCGGGTCGACCCTGACGATGCAGGTGGCGCGGCTGATCGAAGATGGCCCTACCGGGCGCTGGGCGGGTAAGCTGCGACAGATACGCGTGGCGCTGGCGCTGGAACGGCGGCTGGACAAACAGCAAATCCTGGCGCTCTACCTGACGCATGCGCCTTATGGCGGCAATCTCGAAGGTGTTCGCGCCGCCGCGCTGGCCTGGTTCGGCAAGGAACCGCATCGCCTGACCCCGGCGCAATCGGCGCTGCTGGTGGCGCTGCCGCAAGCGCCCGAGGCACGCCGCCCCGACCGCCATCCGCGCGCAGCGCGGGCCGCACGCGACCGGGTGTTGCACCGCATGCAGGCGCAGGGTGTGCTGAGCGTGGATGCGGCACAGGCGGCGGTGGGCGAAGCGGTTCCACAGGCACAGCGCCCCTTCCCGCTGTTGGCGCCGCATCTGGCCGACCGTCTGCGCGCGGTCGACCCAACGGCGCAGCGCCACGACGTCACGCTGGAGGTGGGCCTGCAATCGCGCCTGGAAAACCTGCTGGCCAAGGCGGCGCTGGAGGCCGGAGGGCGTTTGTCGGCGGCGCTGATGGTGGCCGATCACCGCAGCGGAGAGATCCTCGCCTCGGTCGGTTCGGCGGGTTACAGCGCCGAGCGGCAGGGTTTTGTCGACATGACCCGCGCATTGCGCTCGCCCGGTTCGACTTTGAAACCCTTTGTCTATGGGCTGGCCTTCGATCAGGGGCTGGCCCATCCGGAAACCCTGATCCTGGATAGTCCGGTGATGTTCGGCCGCTATGCGCCGCGCAATTTCGACGGCGAATTCCGAGGAGAGCTGCGGGTGCGCGAGGCGTTGCAGTTATCGCTGAACATCCCCGTGGTGCGGCTGACCGACGATCTGGGCCCGGTGCGGCTGATGGCGGCGCTGCGGCGGGGCGGGACTGCGCCGCGCCTGCCCGGCGGCACGCCGGGTCTGGCGATTGCGCTGGGCGGAGTCGGTCTGACGTTGCAGGATCTGGTGCAGCTTTATGCCGGTCTGGCGCAGGGCGGGCAGGGGCCGCTTCTGCGCCATGCTCTGGGCGAGGCATGGCAACCGGCGGGGCGGCTGTTTTCCCCCGCTGCCGCGTGGCAGGTGAGCGATATCCTTGCGGGTCTGGCGCCACCGCCCGGGGCGCGGCGTGGTGTGCTGGCCTATAAGACCGGCACTTCTTATGGCCATCGCGATGCCTGGGCGGTGGGGTTCGACGGCGCCCATGTGATCGGGGTCTGGATGGGCCGGGCCGACGGCACCCCGGTGCCGGGCGCCTTTGGCGGCGATCTGGCCGCACCGGTCCTGTTCGAGGCGTTCGGGCGGCTGAAACCCGCCTTTGACCCGTTGCCTCCGCCGCCGCCCGACACGCTGATCCTGCCCACGGCAGAATTGCCGCTGCCACTGCAACGCCATCGCCCGAGGGGTGCGGTGTTCGAGATCGAGCCCGATGCGCCCGAACTGCTGTTTCCGCCCGATGGCGCGGTGCTGGCCATCGACGGCGGGTCGGTCACGGTCAAGCTGCGGGGCGGTCAGGCGCCCTTTACCCTGTTGGCCAACGGGTTGCCGCTGGCCACAGGCATCTTTGCCCGCGAATTCGATGTTCCCTCGCCCGGCAAGGGGTTTGCAACACTGATCCTGCTGGATGCGCGGGGCCGGGCCAGCCGGGCAGAGCTGCGGCTGGATTGAGGGGCGCTAGCGACGCCCTTCGCGCAGCCAGCCGGCAATGACAAAGCCCGAGGCCAGCAGCAGCACCAGCCAGGCCGGGGCCAGCGGCGTCTGCCGTACGTCGCGGGTTTCATAGGCGCCACGCGGGGTCAGGCCCAGCCAGCCGCGCCCGGCGGCGGGCCGCCCTTCGCGGACGTTGCGGATGGTGGGCAAGCCGTCCTCCAGGCGAAAGATACCGCTCTTGAGCGGGGTGATCAGCGGCTCCATCAGGGCGGCGGTGGCGATGGTCGCCTCGAACTCGCGCGGGGCGGCGGGCCCAAGGCCGATGACCGCGTTCTGATCGCCTTCGCGCAGCCGGTAAAGGCCGATCTCGGGCCCCTGATACAGGGCCTCGAACCGACCCGGAGACACCTCCTCCATCGGCAACACATCCTCACCGCCATCGGGGCGGGTGATCGTGACCGAACCGACCTCGGTTTCCAGCGTCCGCCGGATGATCCGCATGGTCTGGCCCTGTGCCTCGGCCCAGAGCGCGTCTTCCTCCAGTTCGGGTTCCTTCATCATCCAATGGGCAAGACGGCGCAGCAGTTCCAGCTGCGGGCCGCCGCCTTCGTATCCGCGCCCCCAGAGCCAGGCGTGATCGCTGGCCAGCAGCGCCACCCGCCCCTCGCCGACCCGGTCGAGCAGCAGCAGGGGCCGTCCCTCGACCCCGCTCATCAGCACGTGGCCCGAATCCTGCGTGACCTCGATCTGGCGCAGCCAGCGGCCCCATTCGTCGGCACTGCCCAGCTCGGCGGTGACCGGATGGCGGGCGCCCTCTTCGGTAACCTGCGCGCGATAGGCCTCTTCGATCACCCGGGCGGTCGGATGGGCGGGCAGGACCGGCGACAAGGGGGTGCGATAGATGCTGTCGGCGGTGGCAAAATCCGGCCCCGCCGCCACCAGCACCGCGCCGCCCCGGTTCACGTAATTGGCGACATTGTCCAGATAGATCGCCGGCAGGATGCCGCGCCGCTTGTAGCGGTCAAAGATGATCAGGTCGAAATCGTCGATCTTTTCCAGGAACAGCTCTCGGGTGGGAAAGGCGATCAGGCTCAACTCGTCCACCGGCACGCCGTCCTGTTTCTCGGGCGGGCGCAGGATGGTGAAATGCACCAGATCGACCGAGCTGTCCGATTTGAGCAGGTTGCGCCATGTTCGCCCGCCCGGATGCGGCTGGCCCGATACCAGCAGCACCCGCAGACGGTCACGCACGCCGTTCATCTGAATCAGCGCGGTGTTGTTGCGGTCGGTCAGCTCGCCCTCGGCCACGGGGACCGAGAACTGCACCACGTTGCGCCCACCATGGGGAAGGGTCACCGGCAGCTCAAGGTCCTGTCCCACCGGCAGCGTCAGCCGCTCGGGCGGGCCGCCATCGACCGAGATTTCAAGCTCTGCAACCGCGCCCTGACCGGCGGGAACCGCACCGGCATCCTCGATCCTGAGGCTCAGGGTCACCGGCTCGCCGATGATGGCAAAGGCGGGGGCGTCGCGCACGATCAGGCGTCGGTCCCAGTCATCGGACCGGCCCGAAAGCAGCAGATGCATCGGCGCCGGCAGGGCGGGGGCGCGGTCCAGATCGTGTACCTGCCCGTCCGACAGGGCGAGGATACCTGCGATCCGGGCGCGGGGCTCTTCGTTCAACGCCTCGGTCAGGGCCGCCATCAGCTGGGTGCCGGTATCGCCCTCGCCATCGCCGACGATGATGCGCCGCAGCTCGGTATTGGGACGGCTCTCGATGCTGGCGGCCAGCTGGTCGGCGGCGCGTGTGGTCTGGCCCGGTCGGTCGGACAGGCCCTGACTGGCGCTCTGATCCTCGATCATCAGCACGATATCGGAAAGGGGTGCTCGGTCCTCGACCTGCCAGACCGGACCGGCGAGCGCGGCCAGCAGCACCAGCGCCGCCAGCCCGCGCAAGGCCCAGCCCGACAGACCTCGCCACAGCGCCAGCGCAATCCCGGCCAGCGACAGGACGGCCAGCGCGATCAGCAGCGGCAGCGGAACAAGAGGATCAAGCAAGAGGTTCCCGGTCATTGGCCCAACCTGTCCAGCAGCGCAGGCACATGGACCTGATCGGATTTGTAATTGCCGGTCAGCACATGCATGACCAGATTGACGCCAAAGCGATAGGCAAGCTCGCGCTGCCGCTCGCCCCCGTAGCCGCGCCCCACCGGCAGCATTGAGCGGCCATTGTCATCGACCGCCCAGGCGGCAGCCCAATCGTTGCCGCCGATCACCACCGGGGTGACCCCATCATTGAGGTTGCGAAAGGGCATTCCCTCGATCTGCTCGGCATCGGCAGGGGCGGCCTCGACCCAGATATCGGTGCTGGCGTGGCGGCCCGGAAAATCCTGGAGCAGGTAGAATGCGCGGGTCAGCACATGATCCCCCGGCACCGGTTCCAGCGGCGGAATGTCCAGAGGCGCGGCCAGCTGTTGCAGCTTTTGCCCGTTCGGGCTGCCAGCGCCAAAGCGAGCGATATCGGCGTCGCGGGTGTCGAACAGGATCATGCCGCCCAGCCGAAGATAGGTGTTGAGCCGCGCATAGGCCGCATCCGACGGCTGCGGCTGATCGGGGGTGACGGGCCAATAGAGCAGCGGGAAAAAGGCCAGCTCGTCCCGTTCGAGGTCGACGCTGAACGGGGCTGCGGGTTCGACCGAAGTGCGAAAGAACAACGTGTCCGAAAGGCCGCGCAGCCCGGCCAGTGCCAGATCGTCCACCGCGCGATTGCCGGTCAGCACATGGGCCAGCACCATCTCGCGCGTGGCGTCGCGGGCGAAGCGGTCGGCCTCGGCCTGTTGCGCCTCGGCCCAGGGCGCATGCAGCAGCAAGCCCAGCAGCGCAGCGGCACGGCCAAGCGGGCCGAGCCGGCCCGACAGGGCCAGCGAGGCCGCGACATCCAGCGCCAGCAGCACCAGCGCGAGCGACAACAGCCAACCACCCAGCGGTTGCTCTGCCGCGATGCTCAGCCCCAGCACCGGAATCGATGCGGGCCATTGCGCCGGGGTCAGCAGGCTATCGGCGCCCAATACGTTGCGCGCCAGCCGCCGGCTCTCGTTTGCATAGACGCCGGGGCGCAGCTCTGGCCCGATGGCGGCGCTGGCCAGCGCGGTGCCGTCTACACCGGGCAGGTTGCCGGCATCGTCCAATTGCCCAAAGCCATCCATCACCCGCAACGGGCTCCAGACCGTACCTTCGAGGTTGATGGCATCGGCGCTTTTGGCGGCCGAGGAAACGGCGAGCCGGTCCAGCATCTCTACATAAAGGCCCGACAGCGGCAGGCTCGACCATTCCGCGTCCGCGGTGACATGAAACAGCACCACCTGCCCCAGCCCCAGCGCCTTGCGGGTGACCAGCGGCGTGCCATCGCTGAGCGCGGCGATTACCCGGTCGGCCAGATCGGGATCGGGCTGCGCCATGACCTGGGTCGAAACGGTGACGTCGTCAGGGATCGTCAGCCCGTAGAAAGGCGAAGTATCGGCAAACGGAGCCAGCGTCTTGGCCTCGCCCCAGCTCATCGCGCCGCCGACGGTACGGCCACCGCTGCGCAGGCGGACCGGCAGCAGCGGGTCGATCTCGTCGCGGCCGATATCGCTGGCCGCCATGCGCGGTCCGGCAAAGCGGACCAGGATGCCGCCCTGTTCAACCCATTCGGTCAGCGCGCTCCGTTCCAGTGTGGCCAGTGTCACCACATCTGCCAGTACCACGATATCGGGATTGGCGGGCAGCACATCCAACAAGGCGCCGTCGATGAAATCGGAATTGGGCACCAGCACCTGTGTCAGGTAGTGCAGCGGCGACAGCAGTTCCAGCCCCTCGCGATCCTGCCGTCCGGCAAATAGCGCGACCTCGTGGCGGGCCAGGCTGTCATCGGTCAAGGCCACCGCCCCGGCGGCGCGTTGGCCCTCCAGCTCGAACCGTGTGACGCGGGCGCGCAGTTCCGAGGGCAGG
Source organism: Ruegeria alba (assembly GCF_022321465.1). Lineage (NCBI taxonomy): Bacteria > Pseudomonadati > Pseudomonadota > Alphaproteobacteria > Rhodobacterales > Roseobacteraceae > Ruegeria > Ruegeria alba. The sequence continues at coordinate 22,573 of NZ_JAKOEM010000022.1, forward strand.
GAAAGCGCAAGTTGCGCCTCGGTTTCACCTGCGGCAAAGCGCGCCTCGCTGCGGTTCAACACCCGGACCGTTCCGGCGGGATCAGGACCCAGCGCCAGTACCGCCTGGATACGCTCGGGCCCCGGTTCGGCCCGCAGCAGCGTCAATTGAACGGCGCCATCGGCGAATGTAGCCGGGCGCAGACCCAACACCGGGTTGGGGGACTGATAAACGGTCACCGCGCCGCGCGCGCTGAGCGTTTCGAGCAACTCGGTCCGACCCGCGTAATCCAACCCGTCGCCGAGCCAGAGTGTATCGAACCCGCCCGCCTGCGCGCCGACTGCCTGCGCGGCGGCGGCCAGTTCGGCCTGACCCGGTTGCCAGGGCATCGGCGAAAGACCCGGCAGCCGACTGCGCCAGGCAGCGGCGGATTGAAACACCAGATCCTCAGGCGCACCCAGCCGCAGCACCGCGACCGGACGGTTGGCCCGACCTGCCTCGGTCAGCCGTGCTTCGAGCAGGTCGATCTGTTGTGTCCAGCGCGCCGCCCCGGCCCAGCTGCCATCCATCACAACAAGCAGAGGCTGGTCTCCCTCGGCCTGTTGCCGGGGATTGAGTACCGGTCCGGCCAGACCCAGGATCACCGCCGCCACCGCCAGAACCCGCAGCAAGAGCAGCCACCAGGGCGTTCTGTCCGACACGCTTTCGTCGTCTCGCAGGCCCAAGAGCAGGCTGACCGCCGGGAACAGCCGGCGGATCGGTGCGGGCGGTACCGCGCGCAGGATCAGCCAGAGGATCGGCAATGCCACCAGCGCCAGCAGCAGCCAGGGCGCGGTAAATCCGATGCCGCCCAGAACCGTCATCGCACTCTCCCGTCCAGGGCGCGCCACAGCCACAACAGCGCCGATTGCGCGCTGTCGCCGGTATGGTGAAGGCCCAGTTGCCAGCCGGTCGCCCGGGTCAGCGCCATCAACGCGTCGCGACGTTCAGCCAGCCGGATCAGGTAGCGCTCGCGCAGCTCTCCGGCCTTGAGGGTTTCATGCCTGAGCGTACCGCCCACGCTTTCGAACAGGGTGCGCCCGCGATAGGGAAAGCTTTCCTCGGCGGGGTCGAGCACCTGCATCAGCACACCGCGCACGCCACGATCGGCGGCCTTGGACAGGGCAAGCTCAACCTCTTTGAGATCACCCAGAAAGTCGGAAACGAACAATGCGCGGGCGTGCGGGATCATGGCCCGGTGTTCGGGTGGGGCATAATCGGCCTCGGCATCGCGCGACCAGGCTTCGGCCAGCCGGTGCACCTGGGCATTGCCGCGGCGTGGCGGCAGGGTGGTGCCGGTCAGGCCGACGCGCTCGCCGCCTCGCACCAGCAGGATCGCCACCGCCAGCGCCAGCAGCCGGGCGCGGTCGGCCTTTGTCTCGGTCCGCTTGTCCGAACTGAAACGCATCGAGGCGCCCTGATCGACCCAGAGCATCACCGATTGCGCGATCTGCCATTCACGTTCGCGCACATATTGCTGGTCGCCCCGGGCTGAGCGGCGATGGTCGATCATGCGGCGGCTGTCGCCCGGCTGGGCCGGGCGGTATTGCCAGAAATCATCGCCCAGCCCGGCGCGGCGGCGCCCGTGATCGCCCAGCAGCACGGTGCCCGCCAGATGCTCGGCCCGCGCCAGCAAAGGCGGCAGCGGGGCGGCGGCGGTTTCGGCACGATGCCTGAGGGCGGGGGCGACGCTCACGCGGCGGCCTCGGCTCGGGTCAGGCTGGTTGCTGTCTCGTCGATCAGGTCGGCCAGGGTGTCGCCCCGCGCCCTTGCGGCAAAGTTCAACGCCATCCGGTGGCTCAGCACCGGGCGGGCCATGTCCAGAACATCCTCGGGGCTGGGCGCCAACCGGCCCTGAAGCAGCGCCCGCGCCCGCACCGTCAGCATCAGCGCCTGCGCCGCGCGCGGGCCGGGACCCCAGGCCACGGTGTCGCGCACCCGGTCGCTGACCCCCGGCTCGTCAGGACGGAAGGCGCGCACCAGGTCGAGGATCATCTCGACCACCGACTCGCCCACCGGCATCCGCCGCAGCAGCACCTGTGCGGCCAGCAGATCGGCCTGGGTCATCACCTGATGCGCCTCGGCCTCTTCGGCGCCGGTGGTGGCAAGCAGAATTTCGCGCTCGGTCGCGCGGTCGGGATAATCGACGTCGATCTGCACCAGGAACCGGTCCAGCTGTGCCTCTGGCAGGGGATAGGTGCCTTCCTGCTCGATCGGGTTCTGGGTCGCCAGCACGTGAAACGGCGTGCCCAGCGGCCGGTTCTCGCCCGCCACGGTGACCGTTTTTTCCTGCATCGCCTGCAACAGCGCCGACTGGGTGCGGGGGCTGGCGCGGTTGATCTCGTCCGCCATCAGAAGCTGGCAGAAGATTGGACCGGGAATGAAGCGGAACCGGCGGCTGCCATCCTCGGCGGTGTCCAACACCTCGGAGCCAAGGATATCGGCGGGCATCAGGTCGGGCGTGAACTGGATGCGGTTGCCATGCAGGCCCATGACGGTCGACAGAGTCTCGACCAGTCGCGTCTTGCCAAGCCCCGGCAGGCCGATCAGCAGAGCATGTCCACCGCACAAAAGCGCGGTCAGGGTCAGGTCCACCACCCGCTCCTGGCCGATGAAGCGGCGGGTGATCGAGGCCCGCGCTTCTTGCAGCTTGATGCCAAGCGCGTCGATTTCCCCGAGCAGGTCGGCAGGTTCGGACATGGTTTTCCCTCCGCGGCAACTATATGGGTATGAGTGTATCGCGCTGACAGCAAATGGCAAAAACAATGAGCGGACAAAAGCCTGTGAAACCTTCGGCGGACGGCCTTCTTGCCTCGGCCCGGGCGATCAAATCCAAGGGGCCGGCCCCGGTGCATCTGTGGAACCCACCGTTCAACGGCGATATCGACATGCGCATCGCGCGGGACGGGACGTGGTTCTATCAGGGCACGCCGATCAACCGGCCCGCGATGGTGCGGCTGTTCTCGTCGATCCTGAAGCGTGAAGAGGACCGGTACTATCTGGTCACCCCGGTCGAAAAGGTCGGGATTCGCGTCGATGACGCGCCTTTTGTTGCGGTGGATGTCGAGGCGGCTGGGCAGGCGCGCGATCAGGTGCTGACCTTTACCACCCATGTGGGCGACAGCGCGGTGGCGGGGGCGGACAACCCGATCCGGATGGCGCAGGACCCCGCGACCGGGGAACCAGCGCCATATGTTCATATCCGCGCGGGGCTTGAGGCGCTGATCGACCGCAAGAGTTTCTATCGGCTGATGGATCTGGGCGCGGTCGAGGATGGCTGGTTCGGCCTGTGGTCCTCGGGCAGCTTCTTTCCCCTGATGACGGTCGAGGAGCTGGAGCGCGGCTGACCCGCGCCTGCGTGGCGCTCAGGCGGTCTTGACGATAAGGAACACCCGCGCCGGTCCGTCGCCGGTGGCGCTGATCTTGTGTGGAATGTCAGCGGCATAGCGCGCGGTATCGCCCGGGCCCAGATCTTGTATCGCGGCGCCCGAGGTTACACGCACTGCGCCATCGAGCACGGTAAGCTGTTCGCGGGTGCCGCGCGCATGGGGCTGGCTGTTCAGCGCGCCACCGGGCTTGAAGCTGATGTCATACACCTCGTGCCCGCCGGCATCCTCGGGCGGGGACAGGATGCGGATGCGGCAACCCTGGCCCATATTGTCGATGCTGGGCACCTCGGAGGCACGCAGGGTGTCGATACGGTCGGCGGCCTCGGCGGCCTCGAGCAGGCCCGCGAAATCGACCTGAAGCGCGCGCGTCAGGTTCCACAGCGTGGCGATGGTAGGGCTGCTTTCACCCCGTTCGATCTGGCTGACCATGGAGCGCGAGACGCCGCTGAGATTGGCCACCGCCTCGAGCGAGAGACCCTGCGCACGACGCGCCTCTTTCAGGCGCGCGGGCAGGCGGTTCAGGATATCGTCGGGGTTTTCCGTCATGACGGAATCTCTGCGCCCGATGTTGTGGATTGTCAATCTGCGAGCATGATATTAGAGGATGCAATGTTATAACATTATACCCATCCTGATGCCGCGAAATATCTCGACAACACTGCGCCGTCACAAGGCGTCACCAATGCGCCGGTTCGACCGGTTGCCGCCGGACCTGCGCGGTTGGCTGCGCCAGGCCGCCTTGTGCTGGTCGGTCCGATCGGCAGAACGCGTTTGGTTCAAGGAGTTGCGCCGTCATGGCGGAGACATCGGTGCTGCCTTGCGCCGCCTGGACGAGATCGAGAGATGCCTGCTGGAAAAAGACGCGCCGCGCCTTTGGGGCAGGGACTATCCCGGCCCGTGAAGTCGGAACCGACTGGCGCGACAAAATGACGACACGTCTCAGGCGACAAACCATGCTGCGGGTGCATAATGGGCGAAACCCTGAGGAGGATAACATGACCGATATCGTGATTCTGGACGGTGCCCGCACCGCCATCGGCACTTTTGGCGGGGCGCTGGCCTCGACTGCGCCCATCGACCTGGCCACCGTCGTGACCGAGGCGGCGCTGGAACGTTCGGGCGTCGAAGGCGCCCAGATCGGCCATGTGGTGTTCGGCCATGTGATCAATACCGAACCCCGCGACATGTATCTGAGCCGGGTTGCCGCGATGCAGGCGGGCATCCCGAACGGCACGCCCGCGATGAACGTCAACCGCCTGTGCGGATCCGGTGCGCAGGCCATCGTCTCGGCGGTGCAGTCGCTGATGCTGGGGGATGCGGAGTTTGCCGTGGCCGGTGGTGCCGAAAGCATGTCGCGCAGTCCGTTCATCATGACCCAGGCCCGCTGGGGCGCCAAGATGGGCGACGTCAAATCGCTCGACATGATGCTGGGCGCGCTGAACTGCCCGTTTGGTACCGGGCATATGGGTGTGACCGCTGAAAATGTCGCCGATGAACACCAGATCAGCCGCGAGCAGATGGACCAGTTCGCCATGACCTCGCAGGAGCGCGCGGCGGCGGCGATCGCGGCGGGCCATTTCGTCGGTCAGATCACGCCGGTGCAGGTCAAGGTCAAGCGCGACATGGTCGATTTCAAGGTCGACGAGCACCCCAAGGCGACCTCGGTCGAGGTGCTGGCCGGGCTGAAGCCGGTGTTCAAGAAGGATGGCCGGGTGACGGCGGGCAACGCCAGCGGCATCAACGACGGTGCGGCGGCGATGGTGCTGGCCACGGCGGATGCGGCGGAAAAGGCTGGGCTGAAGCCCAGGGCCCGCATTCTGGGCTATGCCCATGCCGGTGTCCGCCCCGAGGTGATGGGCATCGGTCCGGTTCCGGCGGTGCAGAACCTGCTGGCCCGCACGGGCCTGAGCGCAGGTGATTTCGACGTGATCGAATCGAACGAGGCCTTTGCCGCCCAGGCACTGGCGGTGAACAAGGAACTGGGTCTGGATGCGGCCAAGGTGAACCCCAATGGTGGCGCGATTGCGCTGGGTCACCCGGTCGGCGCGACTGGTGCGATCATCACGCTGAAAACGCTCTATGAACTGGAGCGCACCGGCGGGTCCAAGGGTCTGATCACCATGTGCATCGGCGGCGGTCAGGGCATCGCCATCGCCATCGAGCGGCTCTGAGCGGAGAGGCTGGGGGCGCTGCCCCCAGACCCCCGGAGTATTTCGGGCGAAATGAAGCAGGGGCGCGATCAGCCGGTCGCGTCCCTTTCTCGTTTCCGGGCCAGCTTCGCGGCCAGGTTCGGGCCGATGCCCGGACGCGACCAGGGGCATTCGGCGATACAGATGGCGCAGCCGTGGGTCTGGTTGAAGAAGGGCAGGCATTTGTCGAAATCGACATACCATTTGCGCGCGCCGCGCACGGTCTGCTTGTCCGCGAACAGCGCCTCGGGCGGGCAGGCGTCCTGACAGATGCGGCAGTTCTGGCAAAAGCCGTCGATACCGTGATCCTGCGCTGGCGTTGGAGCAAAAGGCGCATCGGTCAGCACCGCCGACAGGCGGAACGAGGCACCGAGATCGGGGTTGATGATGGACCCGTGCTTGCCCAACTCGCCAAAGCCACAGGCCAGCGCGGGCGGGATCATCGCCAGCGCGCCGGTCATCGGGCCGGTCAGCGGCTCGGCCTGCCAGCCTTGCAGGCGAAGCCATCCGGCGATGGTCTTGGCGGCCTGAGCGGCGCGAGTATACTGCGTCATAACCTCAAGCCCGGCGCTTGGCTTGGGCGCGGTGGCGATGGCGTCGTAATCATGGGCCACGCCGATCATGATGACGCGGGATTGCGTTATTTCGTGGCCTTCGAAGACCCAGTCGGGGTTCATCTCGGCGACGCCGGTCAGGTCGCAGGCGCCGCTGTCCACGAATTGTGACAGCGCGGCAGTCCAGTCCGCAGGCGCGCGAATGACTGCGGTGTCGGCCAGTGGTGGCAGGGGAGCGTCCAGCACCGCCTGTCGCGCGGCGCGTCTGGTGGCAAAGTCAGGCTCTTTTGCCGATTGCCGGTAGAAATAGTGTTGCAGCGGCCCGTGGGGGATGTCGCCCGGATCGGGTGCCCAATAGACCATGCGCGGGCGGCGAAACGCTGTTTCGCCCAGCCCGTTGATGTCATTGCCGCTGACCTCGGGCGCAAGGGCCGCCTGTTCGGGATCGGGGGTAAAGGGGCGATGTGGATTGGTGCGAGCCATGGGCGCAGCCTAGCACGAAGGCCGCGCCTGTCACCCGCTCACATAAGCAGGTTCGCCAGCAGCACCACGCCGCCACCGATCAGCGCGCCTCCCAGGGCGGGCCAGAACGCCGCGCTGCGGCCCGGTTTCTCGTCCAGACCCGGCTGCGACTGCGCCACCAGCGCCCGTTCGACCAGATCGGGCAGGCGCGGGCCGAAGCGGGCCACCACCAGCGCCGTCTTGCCCAGATCGGCCAGCACCGCGCGCGGTCCGATGGATTGCTTGATGTAATCCTCGACCACCGGGCGGGCGACCTCCCAGATGTTGATATGCGGGTCGAGCGAACGGGCCACGCCCTCGACCACCACCATGGTGCGTTGCAGCAGGATCAGCTCGGTCCGGGTTTCCATGCCGAAGCGTTCGGTGACCTCGAAGAGGTAGCTCAGCAGCCGACCCATCGAGATATGGGTCGCATCCATGCCAAAGATCGGTTCGCCCACCGCGCGCAGGGCGCGGGCGAATTCGTCGACATCCTGGGTGGCGGGCACGTAACCGGCCTCGAAATGCACCTCGGCCACGCGCTTGTAATCGCGGCGGATGAAGCCGAACAGGATCTCGGCATAGACCCGGCGGGTATATTCGTCGATATGACCCATGATGCCGAAGTCATAGGCGATGATATCGCCATCGGCGGCGACCTTCAGGTTGCCCTGATGCATGTCGGCATGGAAATAGCCATCGCGCAGCGCGTGCAGCAGGAACAGGCGCAGCACCCGTTCGCCAAGATCGCGCCGGTTGTGTCCGGCGGCGTCCAGCGCGGCATTGTCACCCAGCGGCACGCCATCGGCCCAGCCCAGCGTCATCACCCGTCGCGCCGAGAGCGACCAGCGCACCGGCGGTAGGCGGAACCCGGCATCCCCCTTGGTGTTGTCGGCGAATTCCGAGGCGGCGGCACTTTCCAGCCGCAGATCAAGCTCTCCGCGCACCACGCCATCGAAATGCTCGATCACCTCGATCGGGCGCAGGCGACGGGCACCTGGGGCGAAAAGGTCGACGATGCGGGCGGCGAAATAGAACGCGTCCACATCCTTGCGAAAGGCGCGCTCGATGCCAGGGCGCAGCACCTTGACCGCCACATCCTCGCCGCTGTCGGCCAGACGCGCCCGGTGCACCTGGGCGATGGACGCCGCCGCGATCGGCTCGCTGAATTCGCTGAACATCTCGGGCAAGGGGCGGCCCAGTTCCCGCTCCACCTCGCGCATGGCGGTGGCGCGGGGAAAGGGCGGCAATTGATCCTGCAACACGCGCAGTTGATCGGCCAGATCCTGACCCACCACGTCGGGCCGGGTCGAAAGCACCTGACCGAACTTGATATAGGCCGGTCCCATCGCCATCAGCGCGCGGGTGGCGGGCGGCAGGCTGGGGTCGCCCTTGAAGCCCAGCCACTGGAACGGTTTGCCCAGCGCGCGGGCCAGAATGCGCAGCGGGCGCGGCGCGTCAAACGCATCCAGCACCGCGCCCATGGCGCCGTTGCGCTCCAGCGTGGCGCCCGTGCGGATCAGGCGGATGATATTGTGGGGGCCGCGCATGGATCAGATCTTCCAGCCGGAATGCAGCGCGGCGATGCCCATGCTCAGGTTGCGGTACTTGGCATTGCCGAAACCCGCCGCCTTGACCATGCCCAGGAACGTCTCCTGATCGGGGAAGTTGCGGATCGATTCCACCAGATACTGATAGCTGGCGCTGTCATTGGCGATCAGCTGGCCCATGCGCGGGATCACGTTGAAACTGTAGAGATCATAGAGCTTTTGCAGCCCGTCATTGGGCAACTGGCTGAACTCCAGCACCATCAGGCGGCCACCGGGGCGCAGCACGCGGTAGGCCTCGTTCAGGGCCTCTTGCGGGCGCGTCACGTTCCGGATGCCGAACGAGATGGTGTAGACTTCGAACGTGTTATCCTCGAACGGCAGCGCCATGGCGTCGCCCACCACCCAGTCGAGACTGTCGGCCATGCGCTCGGCCTCGGCGCGTTTGCGGCCCTCGACCAGCATCGGCTCGGTCAGATCCAGAACGGTGGCATGGCCATGGCCCGCGCGTTTCAGGAACCGGAAAGAGATATCGCCGGTCCCCCCCGCCACATCCAAAAGCCGCTGGCCCGGTCGCGGCGCCAGCCAGTCCATCATCGCGTCCTTCCAGACCCGGTGAATGCCCATCGACATCACATCGTTCATGACATCGTATTTCGAGGCGACCGAGCCGAACACGCCCTGTACCCGTCCCGCCTTTTCATGCTCGGGCACGGTTTCAAAGCCGAAATGGGTGGTCTTGTCGGATCTGTCGGACATGGGTCTTGCCGTTCCTCGCATTTCGCCCCTGTTATAGGGTGCTGAGACCGGGGCACAATGCGGCCCTTTGGATGAGGAGCGTCTAATGCCTGAATTGCCCGAGGTCGAGACCGTGCGGCGCGGATTGGCCCCCGCGATGGAGGGGGCGGTGATCGCGCGGGCCGAGGTCAACCGGCCCGACCTGCGCTGGCCCTTTCCCGCGCGGATGGCCGAGCGGCTGACCGGTCAGCGGGTGGAACGCTTGCGGCGGCGGTCGAAATACATCCTGGCCGATCTGTCGGGGGGCGAGACGCTGTTGATCCATCTGGGCATGTCGGGGCGGATGACCGTCTCGGGCGATCCGCTGGGGCAGTTCGTGCACACCCACCCTGCGGCGCAGAAACACGACCATGTGGTGTTTCACATGGACAACGGTGCCCGCATCACCTTCAACGACCCGCGCCGGTTCGGCGCGATGGACCTGATGCCGACCGCGACCGCCGAAGATCACAAGCTGTTGATGGTGCTGGGACCTGAGCCGTTGGGCAACGATTTCCACGAAAACCACCTGATTGCCGTGTTCAAGGGTAAGAACACCCCAGCCAAATCCGCCCTGCTGGATCAGGGAATCGTCGCGGGACTGGGAAATATCTATGTCTGCGAGGCGCTGTTCCGCGCTGGGGTGTCGCCGCGTCGCAAGGCAGGACAGATCGCTGCCGTCCGTGTGGCCGCGCTGGTGCCAATCATCCGTCAGGTGCTGACCGAGGCGATCGAAGCGGGTGGATCCTCGCTGAAGGATTTTCGGCAAGCCGATGGCGAGCTTGGATATTTTCAGCACAGTTTCGACGTCTACGGGCGAGAGGGGCAACCCTGTCGCCGTCCGGGTTGCGGCGGCACGGTGCAGAGAATCACCCAGTCGGGTCGCTCATCCTTCTACTGCGCGCAATGCCAAAGATAACTTGAACCATCTCTCGCCCATGATAAGGAATCGTTTCGAAACGGAACAACCGAGAGCGAAAGCCCCATGGCCTTTGAGACGATCATCGTCGAAGTTGAAGACCACGTAGCCCTGATCAGGCTGAACCGTCCCGATGCGCTGAACGCGCTCAACACACAGTTGTTGGGCGAGCTTTGCACCGCGCTGGAAGAAGCCGATGGCAATGACAAGGTGCGTTGCATCGTGATCACCGGCAGCGACAAGGCGTTTGCCGCCGGGGCCGATATCCGCGAGATGTCTGAGAAGACCTATGTCGAGGTGTATAGCGAGAACCTGTTCGCGGCCGCCAATGACCGCGTCAGCGCCATCCGCAAGCCGATCATCGCGGCAGTGGCGGGTTACGCGCTGGGCGGTGGCTGCGAGTTGGCGATGCTGTGCGATTTCATCATTGCGGCGGACACCGCCAAGTTCGGCCAGCCCGAGATAAATCTGGGCGTGATCGCCGGTATTGGCGGCACCCAGCGCCTGACCCGGCTGGTGGGCAAGTCCAAGTCGATGGACCTGAATCTGACCGGGCGCTTCATGGATGCCGAAGAGGCCGAGCGCGCCGGGCTGGTCAGTCGCGTGGTGCCTGCCAAGAAGCTGGTCGAGGAGGCGCTGAGCGCGGCCCAGAAGATTGCCGAGAAGTCGATGATTAGCGCCTTTGCGGTCAAGGAAGCGGTCAACCGCTCCTACGAGACCACGCTGAGCGAGGGGCTGCTGTTCGAGCGCCGCGTATTCCATTCGATGTTCGCCACCGAAGACCAGAAGGAAGGCATGGCCGCGTTCCTGGAAAAACGCGCCGCCCAGTTTCGCGACAAGTGACGTCGCGTTATGGAATCAGTGCAGCAGGCGGGCGCATGCCCGCCTGTTTGCGTTTCGGCGGATGGGGGCTTGGCTTTTGCCGCCTTTTTCGCTAAATGCCGCCGTCATACATGCGCGTGGGGCCCGCTCTGGCTAGAATCACACCGGTGAGACCGATCCGGGAGAGGGGCGTCATTGCGTGACATGAACAGAACCGAACCCGAATAAAGGTCAGAAAACATGGCAAATTCGCCCCAGGCAGCAAAGCGTGCCCGTCAGAACGAAAAACGCTTCGCCATCAACAAAGCCCGTCGTTCGCGCATCCGCACCTATCTGCGCAAAGTCGAAGAGGCCATCGCCTCGGGCGACAAGGACGCGGCAACCGCAGCTCTGCGCGCGGCTCAGCCCGAACTGATGCGCGGCGTCAGCAAGGGTGTGTTCCACAAGAACACTGCATCCCGCAAAATGTCCCGCCTGTCCTCGCGCGTCAAAGCGCTGGGCTAAGACGGCCCCGAATCCCCCCAAAAAGGGGTTTTCAAGAAGGCGCTGCAATGGCAGCGCCTTTTTTCGTGCCTGTTGCAACCAGGCCCCGTTACAGCGGCGGCAAGAGATTCTTTGCAGGTGAATCCCGAGTCAACATCATAGTTTCGTTGCCGCTCCGCAGACCGACTTGCTACCACTGTCTCAGCGATTCACTCGCTTGGGGGGACAGGCACTCTTCAGCACGGTCCGACGGGCATCGGGCTTTGTGAAGATGGTCGAAAGCGCTTTGTCACTATCGCTTTCGATCTCTGTGGGGTTCGAGCTGCTCGGGCTACCACCCTGTCTATTTGAGTGTGTTATGTTGGTATCTGGTTTTGAGCTGTGCCTTGTCGGGGCAGTCCGGGACCAGGTTGCTATGCATGACAATTGTTCGTCGGATGACTGGCGTTCCTTTCGGGGCGACTGGTTTTGTTACGCGCGGCACAAGTGGATCGTGAGGCCAGGCATGGCTCAGAAATGATGGGTAATAAGGCCGAAAGTCGGCCAAATAACGGGATGGCGTGAGGCGCTGGATGACACAAGAAAAATGGGGATTGCTATGTCAGAAATTGCTCAAGACGGTGGGGCAGAACAATTTCACGACCTGGATCGAACCGCTTGAGTTTCAGGCGCTTGAGGATGGGGTTGCGGTCTTTACGGTCCCGACCAATTTTATGGGAAACTATGTAAGCCAGAACTTCTCTGACCTGATCCTGTACGAGCTAAACAATGCCGGCGAACCCGCACGGCGTTTGGCGTTTCGTGTGGCGGCGAATTTGCCGGCGCGCCCGGCGCAAACAGCCAAGCCAGCCGCTATTCCTGCCGCTGCGTCCGAAATGTCCCCCCGGCGGTTTGCCGAGATTTCCGAGCCGCTAGATGGGTTGCAGGCCGCACCGCTCGACCCGCGCTTCACCTTTGATAGTTTCGTGGTTGGCAAACCGAACGAGCTGGCCCATGCGGCAGCGCGCCGGGTTTCCGAGGGCGGGCCGGTCACGTTTAACCCACTGGTGCTTTATGGCGGGGTAGGACTGGGTAAGACCCACCTGATGCATGCCATCGCCTGGGAGCTGAAGGCCAAGTGCCCCGAGTTGAACGTGCTCTACCTGTCGGCAGAACAGTTCATGTACCGTTTCGTACAGGCGTTGCGCGAGCGCCGGATGATGGATTTCAAGCATCTGTTCCGCTCGGTCGATGTTCTAATGGTGGATGATGTGCAGTTCATTGCCGGCAAGGACAGCACTCAGGAAGAGTTCTTTCACACTTTCAATGCGCTGGTTGACCAGAACAAGCAGATCATCATTTCGGCCGACCGCGCGCCGGGCGAGATCAAGGATCTCGAAGACCGGGTGAAATCGCGTTTGCAATGCGGCTTGGTGGTGGATCTGCATCCCACAGATTACGAACTGCGCTTGGGCATCCTGCAAACCAAGGTGCAGATGTATCGTACCACCTATCCCGATCTGGTCATCGCGGATGGGGTGCTGGAATTCCTGGCGCATCGAATCTCGACCAATGTGCGCGTGCTCGAAGGGGCGCTGACCCGTCTCTTTGCCTTTGCCTCGCTGGTTGGGCGCGAGATCGACATGGAGCTGACCCAGGATTGTTTGGCGGATGTCCTACGCGCCTCGGAACGCAAGATCACGGTCGAAGAGATCCAGCGCAAGGTTTCGGATTACTACAATATCCGTTTGAGCGATATCATTGGGCCTAAGCGTTTGCGCTCTTACGCACGGCCGCGTCAGGTGGCGATGTATCTGTGCAAGCAGCTGACCAGCCGGTCACTGCCCGAGATCGGGCGGCGCTTTGGCGGCCGTGACCACACCACGGTGATGTACGGTGTAAAGCGGATCGAAGAGTTGAAGTTGACCGACGGTCAGATTGCCGAAGACGTCGAAATGCTGCGCCGCGCGCTGGAGGCGTGAGGCCAGGCGGGGTGGCCGCAAGGCCATCCCGCACTTCGCTGTGCGCGCAGCAAGCCCATTGGGCTTCTGCTACGCGAGCGCTTTTCCCGAATTGCAACCATGCCATAATCGCGTCCCATCTGGGGGCGCCCTCTTGACGCTGTTGGCGTTAGGCCCGAGAAAACCAAAAAAGCCTTGTGTCGAAGGGGGAACCCGCTAGTTTGCCCTTCCCGGCCCATTCGGAGGATGAAGGGACATGAAGATCAGCATCGAACGCGGCGCCCTGCTGAAGGCCGTTGCGCAAGCGCAATCGGTTGTCGAGCGCCGGAACACGATCCCGATCCTTGCCAATGTGCTGATCGAGGCCGAGGGCGAAGGGGTACAGTTCCGCGCGACCGATCTGGATATCGAAGTGGTCGACAAGGCGCCTGCCATGATCGAACGGCCTGGCGCCACCACCGTTTCGGCCACCACGCTGCACGAGATCGTGCGCAAGCTGCCGGACGGAGCGCTGGTCACCCTTACCGCAGATGCGGCGGCTGGCCGGTTGACCGTCGATGCCGGTCGCTCGAACTTCTCGCTGGCGACTCTGCCGCGCGAGGATTTCCCGGTGATGGCGTCGTCGGAGTACCAGTCGAATTTCACCGCCAACGCTGCGGTTCTGCGGCGTCTGTTCGACAAGTCCAAATTCGCCATCTCGACGGAAGAGACCCGGTATTACCTGAACGGTGTCTACATGCATGTGGCCGATGGCGATGGCGGCAAGGTGCTGCGCTGCGTTGCTACCGATGGCCACCGTCTGGCACGGATCGACGCCGATCTGCCGGCGGGTGCGACGGACATGCCCGGCGTGATTGTGCCCCGCAAGACCGTGGGCGAGCTGCGCAAGCTGCTGGACGATGACGAGATGGATATCGCGGTGTCGGTGAGTGAGACCAAGGTCCGCTTTGCCACACCCGATATAACGCTAACCTCCAAGGTGATCGACGGTACATTTCCTGACTACACCCGTGTTATCCCGCAGGGGAATACAAGGCGGCTCGAGGTGGACGCCTCGGAGTTCGCTAAGGCTGTGGACCGGGTTGCTACCGTCAGCTCGGAGCGCTCGCGCGCGGTCAAGCTGCAGCTGGACGAAGACAAACTGGTCCTGTCGGTGAATGCACCTGATAGTGGAGCTGCGGAAGAGGAACTGGCTGTTGCCTATGGCGACGAACGGCTCGAGATCGGGTTCAACGCAAAGTACCTGCTGGAGATCGCCAGCCAGGTGGATCGCGAAAACGCGGTGTTCCTGTTCAATTCCTCGGGGGACCCGACCCTGATGCGCGAAGGCAATGATCAGAGCGCGGTCTACGTGGTCATGCCGATGCGCGTCTGATCGCGCTGACGCGCGATGCCTCCGGCGGAGGTATTTTCGAACAGAAGAAGGGAGGGGTCATGGCATTGGCCCTGACCGCAATCACGATCTCGCATTTCCGGTCGCATCGATTGCTGCGGCTCAGCCTAGACGAGCGGCCCGTGGCGATCCATGGGCCCAACGGGGCGGGCAAGACTAACATTCTTGAGGCGGTGTCGATGTTTTCGCCCGGGCGCGGTATGCGCCGGGCCAGCGCCGCCGAGATGACCCGGCGCCCCGAGGCGCTGGGTTGGAAGCTGAGCGCCGAGCTTGTCGCGGGGCATCAGCGCCACGAGATCGAAACCTGGTCCGAAGGCGGCGCCGCGCGGCAGGTGCGCATCGACGACAAAGCGGCCAGCCAGGTGGCGCTGGGGCGGTTGGTGCGGATGGTCTGGCTGGTACCCTCGATGGACCGTTTGTGGATCGAGGGGCCAGAGGGACGGCGGCGCTTTCTGGACCGGATGACCATGAGTTTCGAGCCCGATCATGCCGAGGCTGTACTGACCTATGAAAAGGCCATGCGCGAGCGCAACCGTCTGCTTCGTGAACAGGTGCGGGACGCCCATTGGTATCTGGCGCTGGAAACCCAGATGGCGGCGGCTGGACACCGAATTCACGCTGCGCGCCAGAGCGCCCTGACCGCGTTGGCCGCAGCGCAGACCCAGGCCGAAACCGCCTTTCCTACCGCCGATCTTGAGTTGACCCAGACCGAAGGTGCGCTGCCCGAAAGCGAGAGCGATCTGCGCGAGGCATTGGCCGAGAGCCGGTTTCGCGATCTGGCTGCAGGGCGCACATTGGTGGGGCCGCATCGTAGCGATCTGTACGGTGTCTATGCCGCCAAGGGAGTGCCCGCCAGCGACTGTTCGACCGGCGAACAAAAGGCGCTGCTAGTTTCGCTGATCCTGGCCAACGCACGCGCGTTGGCCGAACAGGTGGGATCACCGCCGGTGTTGCTCTTGGACGAGATCGCGGCCCATCTGGATGCGGGGCGCCGCGCGGCGCTTTATGACGAGATCTGTGCGCTGGGCGCGCAGGCCTGGATGACGGGCACCGGGCCGGAACTGTTTTCCGAACTGGGCGCGCGGGCGCAGACCATTGCGCTGATCGAGCACAACGGCGAGTCGGAGATTGTAGAGACATGACGCTGTCGGCAATTGACCTGATACTTTATGCGGGGGCGGTTTTCGTGCTGTTCCTGACGCCTGGGCCGGTTTGGCTGGCATTGACCGCGCGCACCCTTTCTGGCGGGTTTCAAGCCGCCTGGCCGCTGACCCTGGGCGTGGTGGTGGGCGACAGCCTTTGGCCGGTTCTGGCAGTTCTGGGTATCGGTTGGATCACGGCTGCCTCGACCCAGATCGCGCTGGTGCTGAAGGTGGTTGCGGTGTTGGTCTTTGTCACTTTGGGGATCGTCACGATCCGAAACGCCGACCGAACCATCGCCAGTGACAGCCGGTTGACCCGGCCTGGTATCTGGGCCGGGTTTCTGGCGGGGTTGGTGGTGATCCTGGGCAACCCCAAGGCGGTGCTGTTCTATATGGGAATCTTGCCGGGTTTCTTCGATCTGGCGAACGTCACCACCACCGATATCGTTGCCATCGTGGCGGTGTCGCAGGTGGTGCCGCTGGTGGGCAATCTGATGCTGGCGGCTTTTGTCGATCGGGTGCGGCGGGTGTTGAGCTCGCCCCGTGCGCTCAGGCGGATGAACTTGATGGCGGGTGGCATGCTGATCGTGGTCGGGTTGATCCTGCCCTTTACGTGATCAGCCAAGCTGCCAGAAAGGGATAGAGCGCCTCGGCTGGCGTGCCGGTGGGCTGACCGCCCTGACAGAAGCGGATCGCGATAACCTGGTTGAGGAAGGCCTGAATGCCCTCGGCCAAAAGGGCAGGGGGATGATCGCCGCGAACGGTGCCCGCCGCTTGCATGCTCACGATCCAACCCGCCCAAAGGTCGATCTGACGGTAAAAGCCCTGGGTCACAATCTCATCCCGCTCGGCCCCGGTCGAGCCGGAATAGCGAAGCAACAGATCAAAGATCACCCGGTCGCTGGCGACAAAGTCGAGCAGGGGCACCAGACGTTCTATCAATTGCGGCAGATCGGCGGGTGGGGCGGCGTTCTCCATCTCGTCGATGAGGCGCATCACCTCGGCCCCGATCAGAACGGCGAGCAATCCGTCCTTGTCGCTGAAATGCGAAAACAGCGTACCCTTGGCAACGCCGGCGGCCTCGACCACATCCTCGACCCGCAACCCGGCATATCCCTGAGCGTCAACCAGGCGCGCGGCTTCGGCCAGCAGGCGGGCGCGGGTTTCCAGGCGGCGTTTCTGCGGTGGGCGGGCCATGGCTGTCCTTTCAAAAAAATGACCAGGGTCAAAAATAAATATTGACCTTGGTCAATTTCTGTATATTTAAATTGACCAAGGTCACTTTTGCAGAGGAAACAGGAAAATGTCCACACGTAAAATCATCATTCTCAACGGTCACCCGGGTCAGTCGTCGCTGTCGAAATCGCTAAGCGAAGCATATGCAAGCGCGGCCCGCGAAAGCGGCCATCAGGTGCGCTATCACGATCTGTCCCAGATGCGGTTCGACATGGATTACGGCGAGGGCGGCTACAAGAACACCAAACCGCTGGAGCCTGAATTGGAGGCGTTTCTGGCCGATCTGGAATGGGCCGAACACGTGGTGCTGGCGACGCCGCTCTGGTGGGGGGCGATCCCGGCCAAGCTGAAGGGGCTGTTCGACCGTTCACTGTTGCCGGGGCGGGCCTTCGACACTCGCAACACCAATTTCATGGGGGTTCCAGCGCCGCTGCTCAAGGGGCGCACGGCGCGGGTGCTGATGACATCGGACACGCCGGCGATGTTGTTGGGGCTGTTTTACTCGAACGCGATCAAGAAAGTTCTGGCCCGTCAGATCCTGGGTTTTGTCGGGATCAAGCCGGCCCGCTTCTCGACATTTGCCCCCGCCACCGGTGCCGAGGGCGACCGGGTCCAGAAATGGCTGCGCAAGGCCGCGCAGATGGGTGCAAAAGCGGCCTGAAACAAATGCTGAAAATCAGGCCCGGGCCGTGACATTCCCCTGCGGGTTTCGTATAAAATCACAAAAATACGAAGGAAGGCGCGAATGTCCGAAATCGAGCAACCCGGAAATGAGTACGGTGCCGATTCCATCAAAGTTCTCAAGGGCTTGGAGGCCGTGCGTAAGCGGCCCGGGATGTATATCGGCGATACCGATGACGGCTCGGGCCTGCATCACATGGTTTATGAGGTCGTCGATAACGGTATCGACGAGGCGCTGGCGGGCCATGCCGACCATGTAACGGTGAGAATTCACGCCGACAGCAGCGTTTCCGTCGCCGATAACGGTCGTGGGATTCCGGTGGATATACACGCCGAAGAGGGGGTCTCGGCCGCCGAGGTGATCATGACCCAGCTGCATGCGGGCGGCAAGTTCGACAGCAACTCCTACAAGGTGTCGGGCGGTCTGCACGGCGTGGGGGTCTCGGTGGTGAACGCGCTCAGCGACTGGCTGGAATTGCGTATCTGGCGCCACGGCAAGGAGCATGTCGCCCGGTTCGAGCGGGGCGATACGGTCGAACATCTGCGGGTGGTCGGAGAGTGCGGCGACCGCACAGGAACCGAGGTTCGCTTCCTTGCCTCGACCACAACATTCTCGAACCTCGACTATGTGTTCGAGACGCTGGAAAAGCGCCTGCGCGAGCTCGCCTTCCTGAACTCGGGTGTGCGCATCATCCTGATCGACGAGCGCCCGGCCGAGCGGCTGGAAACCGAGCTGTTCTACGAAGGCGGCGTGCGCGAGTTCGTCAAATATCTGGACCGTTCGAAAACGCCGGTCATGCCGGTGCCGATCTATTTCAAGGGCGAGCGCGACGATATCGGCGTCGAGATCGCGATGTGGTGGAACGACAGCTATCACGAGACGGTGCTGCCCTTTACCAACAACATCCCGCAGCGCGATGGCGGCACCCATGTCGCAGGTTTTCGCGGTGCCCTGACGCGCACCATCAACAACTATGCCCAATCAAGCGGCATCGCGAAAAAGGAAAAGATCAACTTTACCGGTGATGATGCGCGCGAGGGTCTGACCTGCGTCCTGTCGGTCAAGGTAC
Organism: Ruegeria alba; assembly: GCF_022321465.1. Lineage (NCBI taxonomy): Bacteria > Pseudomonadati > Pseudomonadota > Alphaproteobacteria > Rhodobacterales > Roseobacteraceae > Ruegeria > Ruegeria alba. Next base: position 41,234 of record NZ_JAKOEM010000022.1, read on the forward strand.
CCGATCCGAAATTCTCGTCCCAGACCAAGGACAAGCTGGTTTCCTCCGAGGTGCGACCGGCGGTCGAGAACCTGGTGAACGAGAAACTGGCTGAGTGGTTCGAGGAGAACCCCAACGAGGCCAAGCAGATCGTCGGCAAGATCATCGAGGCCGCACTGGCCCGCGAGGCCGCCCGTAAGGCGCGCGAACTGACCCGGCGCAAGACGGCGATGGATGTGAACTACCTCGCTGGCAAGCTCAAGGATTGTTCGGAAAAGGACCCGTCCAAGACCGAAGTGTTCCTGGTCGAGGGTGACAGCGCCGGCGGCTCGGCCCAGACCGGGCGCGACCGTCGGACCCAGGCGGTGCTGCCTCTGCGGGGCAAGATCCTGAACGTGGAGAGGGCGCGGTTCGACCGGATGCTCAGCAGCCAGGAGATCGGCAACCTGGTGATGGCGCTGGGCACCGGAATCGGGCGGGATGAATTCAACATCGACAAGCTGCGCTACCACAAGATCGTCATCATGACCGACGCCGATGTCGACGGCGCGCATATCCGCACCCTGCTGCTCACCTTCTTCTACCGGCAGATGCCGGAACTGATCGAGGGCGGGTATCTCTATATCGCGCAGCCGCCGCTATATAAGGTCGCGCGCGGCAAGTCCGAGGTCTATCTCAAGGATCAGGCGGCGCTGGACGACTATCTGATCCAGCAGGGTGTCGAGGGCGCGGTGCTGAAGCTGGGCAATGGCGAAGAGATCGTCGGCCAGGATCTGGCCCGCGTGGTGGATGAGGCGCGTCAGTTGAAACGCGTGCTCGACGCCTTCCCGACCCATTATCCCCGCCACATCCTGGAACAGGCCGCCGTGGCTGGTGCCTTTGTCGCTGGTGCTGTCGATGCCGACCTGCAAGGGGTGGCCGACAAGGTTGCCGCGCGGCTCGACCTGATCGCGCTGGAGTATGAGCGCGGTTGGCTGGGCCGGATCACCCAGGATCACGGCATCCGGCTGGCCCGCATCCTGCGCGGCGTCGAAGAGGTGCGGACGCTGGACGGCCCGATGCTGCGCTCGGGCGAGGCGCGCAAGACCGGCAGCTTTACCCGCAGCTTGCAGGAGATCTATACCCAGCCCGCGATGCTGGTGCGCCGCGACCGGACCCAGGCGATTCACGGCCCGCTGACTCTGCTCAAGGCGATCCTGGACGAGGGCGAAAAGGGTCTGACGCTGCAACGTTACAAGGGTCTGGGCGAGATGAACCCGGAACAGCTGTGGGAAACCACGCTGGATCCCGATGCGCGCACCCTGTTGCAGGTGCGGGTCAATGACATGGTCGAGGCCGACGACATCTTTACCAAGTTGATGGGGGATTCCGTCGAACCGCGCCGCGAGTTCATTCAGCAGAATGCGTTGAGTGTAGAGAACCTGGATTTCTGATTCTATTGTTCGGGTGCCCCGTAGCGATGCTGGGCATCCGAATGCTAGAAATGCGCGCTTGGTTAAGATGTCTTTCTTATCTCGAGAAAGAGAAGGCAATCCGAGCCTGTTGCATACTAGATGAATCGCGAAATGGGGCTGTGGCGGGTTATTACCATGCAACAGATTTGTTGAGATTGGTGTTCAATCTTGAAGAGCTTACCTGCCATCGGCTCCATGCCGGGGATAATCTGGAAACCAGGTCGGTGTTGGGCTGAGGCATAAACTAAGAACAACAAAGGCGCCCGAGGGCGCCTTGTTTTATTGGTCGGAGTGAGAGGATTCGAACCTCCGGCCCCTGCCTCCCGAAGACAGTGCTCTACCAGGCTGAGCTACACTCCGACCGTGGCGGGTGATCTATACCTGCCCCGGACGACATGCAAGAGGGATTCCGCCGCAGCAGTTTGAAAAACATCGACTTGTCCCGGCGCCGATCATTGGCAAGACTGCGGGTCCGGAGAGGGTCCGGAGAGCTCGGGAAATGGTGGGAAATCTCTTTTACCTGATTGGTGGCATCGGCATGTTCCTGCTGGGAATGGAGTTGATGACTACTGCCTTGCGCGATGCGGCGGGCAGTCAGTTGCGCGGCGTGCTGACGCGGTTCACCACCACGCCGCTACGCGGTGTTATGACCGGCGCCGCCGCGACGGCCGTGGTGCAATCGTCCAGTGCCACGACAGTCATGACGGTGGGGTTTGTCGGGGCAGGGCTGATGACGATGCCGCAGGCATTGGGCATTCTCTATGGCGCCAATATCGGCACCACGGCCACCGGCTGGCTGGTGTCGCTGTTGGGCTTCAAGCTCAAACTTGGCAATCTGGCGCTGCTGCTGTTGTTTCCGGCGGCCCTTGCCGATCTCCTGGCGCGTGGAGCGCTGGCACGGGCCGGACGCACGGTCGCGGGATTGTGCTTGTTGCTGATCGGGCTCGACCTGATGCAATCTGGGGCAAGCGACCTGACTTCGTTTCTGACGCCCGAAAGCCTGCCGGGAAGCGGGCCCGGAGGATTGCTCCTACTCGTGGGATTGGGGGCAGCGGTGACCATCGTCATGCAATCGTCCAGCGCGGCGATGGCGTTGGCGCTGGTGATGCTGTCGGGGGGCGCGATCACGCTGTTGCAGGCAGCCGCAATCGTGATCGGCATGAATATCGGCACCACCTTTACCGCTGTTCTGGCCTCGACCGGTGGCTCGGTGCCGATGCGGCAGACCGCGTTGGCGAACCTGATCTTCAACATCGTGACCTCGGTCCTGGCCTTTCCCATGTTGCTTCTTCTGCGCCCGGTCTTCGATGACGCGACGCAGTTGGGTGACGATCTGAGCGTTCTGCTGATTTTTCACACCGGGTTCAATCTGGTTGGAACGGCGCTGTTCCTGCCGCTGACCGGGCGCTTTGCCGGGCTGGTGGCGCGGCTCTTGCCCGAACGCGAGACCGAACAGCTGTTCGTTGCCGACCGCAGCCTGCTCAAGGACGCAAACGCCGCGTTGCTGGCGGCACAGTCCGGCGCGCGGACAATTGCCGAACGGTTGTTTCTCGCTCTGGGTGCCGGCTTGGCCCCCGCGCCCGATTACCGGCGCATCGCGGCACTGACGCCGTGCACGCGCGCGCTCGAGGATCTACGTGCCTTTCTGTCCGAGATCCGGCTGCCACCCGATCGCGCACAGGATATCGAGACCTTTTCGGACATCCTGCACCAGATCGACCATCTGACCCGGCTGCTGGATCGGGCGCGGCAGACCGGCAATATCGACACCCTGCTGCATGACAGGTTGTTGCGGCGCTCTGCCCTTGGGGCCGGGGCGGCGCTGCGGCGCTCTGGCGGGGCAGTGGGCGGGGTGCCCGAAGGAAAGCGGCTGGAGCGGCTGCGTCTCTTGATCGCCGCGCGACGCAAGCGCCATCGCCGGGCAATGATGCTGGGCGAACATGCGGGGCTGTTTGCGCTGGACCAGGTTTTTGCCCATACCGACGCGATGCGCTGGCTGGACCGGGTATTGCACCATGCCGAACGGGTGGCGCATTACCACCGCGCGGCGGCGGCACGATTGCCCGCGGCAGACGCGCCGCCGCGGGCAGAAACGGATTAGAGGCTGGCGTCCAGTTTCGCCAAGATCGCCGCCCCCATCTCGGTGGTCGAAACCGGGGTCACGCCCTCTTCGCCCAGCAGGTCGGCGGTGCGTACACCGTCGGCCAGAACCTGTTCGACCGCCGCTTCAAGGCGATCGGCCTCGGCACCCTGGTCAAAGCTGTAGCGCAGCGCCATCGCAAAACTGAGGATACAGGCGATCGGGTTGGCCTTGCCCTGGCCCGCGATATCAGGGGCCGAGCCGTGCACGGGTTCATACAGCGCCTTGGGACGCCCGTTGGCCATCGGTGCGCCGAGCGAGGCCGAGGGCAGCATGCCCAGACTGCCGGTCAGCATCGCGGCGCAGTCCGACAGGATGTCGCCGAACAGGTTGTCGGTCAGGATCACGTCGAACTGTTTCGGCGCGCGGACCAGCTGCATGGCACCGTTGTCGGCATACATGTGGCTGAGTTCGACCTCGGGATAGTCCTTGGCCACGCGGGTCACCACCTCGCGCCACAGGATGCCCGATTCCATCACGTTGGCCTTTTCCATCGAGCACAGCTTCTTGCTGCGGCGCATCGCCAGCTCGAAGGCCGAACGCGCGACCCGTTCGATCTCGCTTTCGGTATAGCGCTGGGTGTTGATGCCCACCCGCTCGTTGCCCTCTTCGAAGATGCCGCGCGGCTCGCCGAAATAGACACCCGAGGTCAGCTCGCGCACGATCATGATATCCAGACCGGCAACGATATCCTTCTTCAGCGACGAGAAATCGGCCAGCGCGTCGAAACACTGGGCCGGGCGCAGGTTGGAAAACAGGTCCATCTCCTTGCGCAGGCGCAGCAGGCCGCGTTCGGGTTTGACGCTGAAATCGAGATCGTCGTATTTCGGGCCACCCACGGCGCCCAGCAGCACGGCATCGACCTCTTGCGCCTTGGCCATGGTCTCGTCCGCCAGCGGTACGCCATGCACGTCATAGGCGGCACCGCCGACCAGATCCTCGCTGACGTCGAAATTCAGGCCGCGCTTGTCGCCGAACCAGCCGATGATCTTGCGCACTTCGGCCATGACTTCGGGGCCAATTCCGTCACCGGGCAGGATGAGGAGCGAGGGATTGGACATGGAACTCTCCTTGCGTTTCGTCGCAAAGGCCCTAGCGCGCCAGAGGCGGGCGGTCAATGTGGCGCGGGTCATCTGCGCTGTCCTGACAGGGGAAAACCGGGGATCAAAGGGGCGTGGCCAGCAAGCCTTCGGCCAAGAGGTCCCAGACCCGGCGGATCCGGGGCGTCAGCCGCATCGCCTGCGGTGCGGCGAGCCACATTTCGAGCGGTGGCACCGGCAGGTCAAAGGGCAGCACTTCGACCAGCGGATCGGCGGCGACGATGCTGCGCTGGCCAAAACCGATGCCGCACCCGGCCCGGATCAACTGCCAATAGGCGCTCTGATTGTCGCAACGGATGGCAAAACTGTGCCGTGTCGCCGGCCAGCCCAGCGCCTGCATCGTCTTGACGATGATCGGGTCCGCGTCATAGCCCACCAAATCGAAATCGAGAAGGTCCTCGGCCCGCGTGGGACGACCCTTGCGCTCCAGATAGCTGGTGGCGGCGCAGGCGCAGAGCGGTATGTCACCGATATGCCGGGCAACGATATCCACCTGCCGGGGCCGGTACATGCGCACGGCGATATCGGCGGCGCGAAACAGCAGGTTCTCGGTGGTGTCGCTGGGCACCAGTTCCAGCTCGATCGCGGGTTCGGCGGCCCGGATACTCGCCAGGATCGGCGGCAGGATATGATGCGAGGCAAAGACAGAGGCGGTGATGCGCACGGTGCCTGCCAGCGATTGTGATTGCCCGGCGGCGGTGACCGAAATCGCCGTCATCGCCCGATGCGCCTGCTGCGCCAGCGGCAGGATCCGGGCGCCGTCCGCGCTCAGCTTCAGGCCGCGCGCGTGCCGATCGAACAGCGACAGGCCCAGCGCCTGCTCCAGCGCCTGCACATGTCGGCCCAATGTGGGCTGACTGCGGTCGAGCTGCCGCGCCGCCGCTGACAAAGTGCCGGTCTCGGCCACAGCCAAAAAGCTCTGGATCAGGGACCAGTCACCAATATCTGAAAGCTCATCCATTCATTGATGAATACATGATCTACGTTTTTGGGCAATTCTCTCGATACATTTGAATGACTATTTGAATAGGAACAGTGATGGAGAGCCAGCATGACACAGACAGTTCTTGTTCTCGGGGCCTCGGGCCGGTTCGGGCGCAACGCGGCCGAGGCTTTTGGGCGGGCGGGTTGGACCGTACGTTCGTTTGATCGAAAGCGCGAAGACCTGGACATTGCCGCACGCGGTGCCGAGGTGATCGTGAACGCCTGGAACCCGCCCTATCCCGATTGGGCCGCCACGGTTCCCGGCCTGCATGCACGGGTGATCAAAACAGCGCAAGCGACGAACGCCACGGTGATCATCCCCGGAAATGTCTATGTTTTTGGCCCCAACACTCCGGCTCCCTGGGGGCCTGACAGTCCGCATGCCGCGACCAATCCGCTGGGCCGCATTCGCATCGACATGGAGGCCGCCTATCGCGCCTCGGGCGTTCGTACCATCCTTCTACGCGCGGGGGATTTCCTCGATACCTGCGCCTCGGGCAACTGGTTCGATCAGGTGATGATCAAGCGGCTCGCCAAGGGGCGGTTCATCTATCCGGGCGATCCCGACATAGCACATGCCTGGGCCTATCTGCCCGATCTCGCCCGCGTCACCGTTACCCTGTCCCAGCAGCGCGAGACGCTGCCAGTGTTCTGCGATCTCACCTATCCCGGCTACACGCTGACAGGTCGCCAGATAGCGGCCGCACTGGAGCAGGTAACGGGCCGACGCATCACGCTCAAGCGCATGAACTGGCTGCCCTTGCATCTGGCCCGGCCCGTCTGGCCGATGGCGCGTTCACTGCTGGAGATGCGCTATCTCTGGAGCACACCGCACAGTCTGGACGGGGCCGCGTTTGCAAAGGTTCTGCCGACGTTTGTGCCAACACCGTTCGAGCAAGCGCTTGCTTCTGCGATCCCCGTCGAGCTACTCGCGGATCAGGTCCACCCAGACCAGGCGGTGGCGGCTGGCCTGTGACACCAGGCCTGCGCTCGGATCCTCCGGCGTCGGCCAGATCACACCCGATCCCGTCACGCGCCAATGGATCGAAGGCAGCACGTAATCGACCCGGAACCTGCCTATACCGGGCCAATCGACCGTGTCCTGTGCATCCGGCCCCCTGTGACCCTGAGAACCCGCCTTAGCGGCGCCGGGACTTACTGGCGCCGGGTCCTGTAGCCGGGGGTCAGTCAGAAGTGTTTCGATGGCGCCATGGTGGCCCTCGCCATCCTGCGGATCCAGATTGGCGCCCCCGGCCAGCACAAAGGGGAGGTCCGGCATCGTCCCGACCGCGCCATCCAACAGCAGTTGCCAGAAGCGGGTTTCGTCCCGGTTGCGCAGCCCGTTGCGGTCTTCGGGCCCGTCAAAGACCGGCGGCCCGGCTTGATAGGTCAGCAGCACCATCGACCCCTGATCGGTGTCGATTGGAACCAGCCAGTGCCCGGTCGAGGCCAGGCGCTGGACTGCTTGCGCCTCGGCCGTGGGGAAGGGGTAACCGTTGCTCTCAGCCAAGGTTGCGCCGGGCAGGTCGCGCCAGAGCAAGGCAGAGAAATCTTGTACATTGGCCTGCGCAATAGGGTGACGGGACAGGATCGCAATACCACCCTGACCGCTGAAGCGGCCATAGCCCTGCGCATCACCCGGGCCGCCGATCCGTCCGTCGCCATCCAGGTCCAAGTTGATGGCGCGGCCACTATTGGGTTGGGCGGCAAATCTGTGTGCCATCTCCCATCCGGCGGCGGCCAACTGCACGGCCAGCGCCTCCAGCGCCCGGCCTTCGTGATCCCAATCCAGCCCTTGAAGCGCAAGGATATCGGGGCGGGCAAACGCGATCACCGATACTACCGCGGCGACCTGCGTGTCGCGGCCACCGGCAATATCGCGCAGCATAAGCCCGGGCCCCTTACGGCTGAGTTCGGTGTTGAACGTCGCCACCCGCAGCGCCTCGGCCGTCGCCGCAACCGGCAACAGACACAGGACCGCCAGGGCGGCTAGCCGGATCATGCGGTCTGCATCGCCTCGGCGTTGGAATAGACGCGACGGCGTTTTTCCTCGATCAACTCTGCGATCCGTATCATCGCTAATCCCCGCATGATCATAGACGCTGGCAGGAATGCCCAGGCGCTCATAGTCCAGATCAGCGTTTGCGGACTGTACAGGTTGATCGGATCAAATATGTCGGAGGCCATCTTGACGATGGCAGGAATGAGAAATGGCAACAGGACGCCTAGGATCATGTTGATCCGGCCGTCACGTTGCAGCCGCGCGACGACATCGCCGCCCGTAGTCGGGTCGAACAACGGCAGGTTGATCCAGACGTTGAATGCCCCGTTGCCGGTGGGCCAGCCGCGGATGCGCACTGCAACCCAGAAGGCAAAAACTGTCAGCAATGCAATCACATAGGCGACAGCCGCCGCCACGCGTACACTGTACACCAGATCGACTCCAGCGCCCTGCGGCAGCATCAACACCACCAACCGTACCGGCGAATAGGGGAAATCGATCAGATGTGCGACAAGCAGGCCAAATCCCGAAAACAGCGCGGTGATATTGGTCGGATCAATACGATCTTTGCTGATCAGGGTGAGCATGGTTATCATGGTCATAAGGGCAATGAACCGCATCCGGTTCAGCGGCGGCGCATCCCTGAATTCGATGAAACTGGGAAAGGTCGAGTTGTACTCGGCAAAGGTCAGCACAAAACCGAGGATCGCCAGAAGGACGACGATCTCGGTCGATGTCGTGGCCGCGCTGGGCAAATAGAGCGCCGGAATCACGACGACAAGCGCCACCAAGATTCCGCGCAGAGCCGCGCCTGTGATGCGTGCAATCACTGTCCGATCCCTTCAAACTGGACAGGCCGATGCGTTGCCGAGCCTTTGTTCCAACTTGAGTCCACCCGGTTGGGCGGAGTGCCTCATTTTGGCCCCATTTGTGCCGTTATTCGGCCATTCACTCAAGTCACCGAGTCACGAGACCCCCGATTTAAGGCAAAAACATGGCTTAACTGGTGCCTTCTTGCATCAGAGATGGTGTAATTTTTTGGCAAGTTATCCGAGGTGACCACATTTTGTGGTTGTGCGATCCGCGATCACTAATGAGCGATGTAATACTGGTTCTAGAATTGAAAACGGAGCTGTATCAACCGGATACAGCCCCGCGGTTCAGCGATCGAAAAGGGATCAGACCCAGGGACGCGACTGTGCCGCCTGCGCTTCGAACGCATCAATTGCCGTCGCCTTCTCCATGGTCAGACCGATATCGTCGAGGCCATTGAGCAGGCAGTGCTTTTTGAAGGCGTCGACTTCGAACGGGATCACCTCTCCATCCGAGGTGGTGATCTCTTGCGCTTCCAGGTCCACGGTCATGCGGGCATTGGCGCCCTTCTCGGCATCCTTCATCAGCAAATCGACCTGCTCCTGCGGCAGGACGATGGGCAGGATGCCGTTCTTAAAACAGTTGTTGAAGAAGATGTCGGCGAACGAAGTCGAGATCACGCATTTGATGCCGAAATCCTTGATCGCCCAAGGGGCATGTTCACGCGACGAACCGCAGCCGAAGTTGTCGCCGGCCACCAGGATCTCGGCGTCGCGGTATTGAGGCTTGTTCAGCACGAAATCGGGGTTCTCGGACCCGTCGGCGTTATAGCGCATCTCGTCGAACAGGTTCACGCCAAGGCCCGACCGCTTGATGGTCTTGAGAAACACCTTGGGGATGATCATGTCGGTGTCGATGTTGATAAGCGGCATCGGCGCGGCGATGCCCTGAAGTTTTTCGAACTTGTCCATATCCAGTCTCCTGGTTTGGGCCCGGGTTTGATGCGGGCGCTAGATCTCTGAGCGGTGCCGGACCCGCGCAAGCGCGCGGCCCGGCACCAGTTTCAAAGAGTCACAGGCGTGGACGGACAGTCCTCGGTCCCGTGACCCCGGTTACGCGTGTTTTCCCGCGCTGCGCACGAAGAGCGCGGCGAAGATCAGGCCGAAGCCGTTGAAGAGCATCTCGATACCCATCAGGATACCCAGAAGGCTGAGCGCCAGACCGACCCCTGCATTCGCCATGACATAGGCGGCAAGGCCCAGCGACAGGATGCCGGAAATGAGTGTCGGCAAGAACAGACCGGTGCCGCGCATCTGGAACGACAGAATGATCCGGGCGATGCCGCCGGCGGCAAACAGGATCATCACAACCGAGGCCAGCGTCAGCGTGCCTTCGAGCGGGTTCGACAGGAACGACCAGCCGAGGAACACCATGATGAGACCCATGATGATCGACAGGATCTTGTTGCCCGCCCCTTCGACGGTGAAACCACCCACTGCCTGAAGCCCGCCACCTATCAGCAGCATGATTCCGGTCAGGGTGGTAATGGCCACCGAAGCCATCACCGGCGCGCCCAGGATGATAATCCCGAACACGACCGACAACAGGCCCAGCAACATCAGTTTCAGCCAGTCACTCATTTCATTCTCTCCCTAGAAATGAAGTATGAGCGAAGCCTACATCATTTCCCGCACATCCGTCAGCTTTCCCGTAATGGCAGCGGCGGCGGCCATCGCGGGGCTGAGCAGGTGAGTACGACCGCCCCGACCCTGACGACCCTCGAAGTTGCGGTTCGAGGTCGCGGCGCAACGCTCGCCCGGTGCCAGCTGGTCGGGGTTCATCGCCAGGCACATCGAACAACCCGCAAGGCGCCATTCGAAACCCGCCTCCTTGAAGATGTCGGCGATGCCTTCCTCCTCGGCCTGGGCGCGGACAAGGCCCGAGCCGGGTACGACCATGGCGCGGATACCGTCCTTGATCTTCTTGCCTTTCAGGATCGCGGCAGCAGCGCGCAGATCCTCGATCCGGCCATTGGTGCAGGATCCGATAAAGACGGTGTCGATCTCGATATCCGACAGTTTCTGGCCGGGGGTCAGACCCATGTATTCGATCGAGCGGCGCGCGGCCTCGACTTTACCGCCTTTGAAATCCTCGGGGTTGGGGACGGTCGCGGTGATCGGCAGAACGTCCTCGGGCGAAGTGCCCCAGGTCACGACGGGGGCGATATCCTCGCCCTTGATCGTCACCACCTTGTCCCAATGGGCGTCGTCATCGGAATAGAGCGTCTTCCACCACGCAAGTGCGGCTTCCCACTGGGCGCCCTTGGGCGCATGCGGGCGGCCCTGCACATAGGCAAAGGTCTTTTCGTCCGGTGCGATCAGGCCAGCGCGGGCGCCGCCTTCGATGGCCATGTTGCAGACGGTCATGCGGCCTTCCATCGAGAGGTCGCGGATCGCCTCGCCGCAGTATTCGATGACATAGCCGGTGCCGCCGGCAGTGCCGGTCTTGCCGATCACGGCCAGCGTGATGTCCTTGGCGGTGACGCCCGGGTTCAGCTTGCCGGTGATCTCCACCTTCATGTTCTTGGATTTCTTCTGGATCAGCGTCTGGGTGGCCAGCACATGTTCGACCTCGGAGGTGCCGATGCCATGGGCCAGCGCGCCGAATGCGCCATGGGTGGCGGTGTGGCTGTCACCGCAGACCACGGTCATGCCCGGCAGGGTCCATCCCTGTTCGGGGCCGACGATATGCACGATGCCCTGACGGATGTCCGAGACCGGGTAATAATGGATGCCGAAATCGCGCGCGTTCTTGTCGAGCGCCTGCACCTGGATGCGGCTTTCCTCGGTCATCTGTGCGGGGTCTTCGCGACCCTCGGTGGTGGGCACGTTGTGATCCGGCACGGCGATGGTCTTATCCGGCGCGCGCACCTTGCGGCCCGCCATGCGCAGACCTTCGAAGGCCTGCGGGCTGGTCACTTCGTGGACGAGGTGACGGTCGATGTAGAGAAGGCAGGTGCCGTCTTCGGCCTCGTGGGCCAGATGGGCATCCCAGATCTTGTCATAGAGTGTCTTGGGGGACATGTGTCCTCTCCCGTTCTAGAGAAATGGCTGTAAAGACGTGGCTGAACCCGGCCTATAGGCGGGCGAGGACCGAACGGGTCGCGCCAAAGAACCGCTCGCGCAGGCGGGCGCGGTCTTGCAGGTCCATGGTCGGGGCGTCGTGGGGTGTCATTCTGTCCAGATACATGGCCGTCCCGAGTCTCGCAAGGTCTTGCGTTTCCGGCGGCAAGCCTGCCAAGCTGGCGGCGGAGCCTATATATGAACGAAGACATTCTCCCGGCCACGCTGGACGAACTGATCGCGACCCTGCTGACCGAGGGGCACAGGCTGGTTGGTCTTTTCCTGACGCCCGGCTGGCGCCAGTACCAGTTGCTGATCATCGCGCTGCTGATCGGCGCAGCGCTGCTGCTTTCGCTGCTGACGCGCACCCATTGGGATGCCTGGGCCCGCTCGCGCGAGGGCTGGCCTAAGTGGCGGCTCAGAACGCTGGTGCTGCTGATGCGGCGGCTGTCGCTGCTTTATTTCGTGGCTTTGAGCTGGCTGACCTATTTGGTCATGCAACAGATGACCTGGCCTTCGCGCAGCTATGTGATCGGGGTGGTGGCGACTCTGGCCACGGCGCTGCTGGTGATCGCGCTGGTGGCGCGGGCGGTGCGCAATCGCACCATCCGGCTGGTCTTCCGCTGGTCGATGTGGGTCTATGCCACACTGGTGGCACTGAATCTGACCGACGATGTGGCCCGCTTCCTCGATGGCATATCGATCGAGATCGGCGCGCTGCATATCTCGGTACTGGGAGTGATGAAGGCGGTGCTGCTGGTCGGCGCGTTGCTGGTACTGGTTCGGCTGGCGTCGCAGGGCGCATCGAACGCGCTGGCCCGCAACGACGATATCTCGCCCTCGATGCAGGTGCTGTTGGCCAAGGCAGTGCAGGTTCTGCTGTATGGCTGGGTCTTCATCGTTGCGATCCGCACCTTGGGGTTCGACCTGACCGGGCTGGCCTTTCTGTCCGGTGCAATCGGTGTCGGCATCGGCTTTGGCCTGCAAAAGGTGGTGTCGAACCTGATCTCGGGCATCATCATCCTGATGGACCGCTCGATCAAGCCGGGGGACGTGATCTCGCTGGGCGAGACCTTTGGCTGGATCAATGCGCTGGGCGCGCGCTATGTCTCGGTGGTCACGCGCGACGGGCGCGAATACCTGATCCCGAACGAGGATCTGATCACCAGCCAGGTGGTGAACTGGTCGCATTCGGACCAGTTCGTCCGGCTCGACCTGAATTTCGGCACCAGCTATGGCGATGACCCGCACAAGGTGCGCGCGGTCGCCATTGCCGCCGCGCGGTCCGTCGGGCGGGTCCTGGCCGGAAGCGGGCGCGATCCGGTCTGCCATATCGTTGGCTTCGGCGACAGCAGTGTGGACTACGTGCTGCGCTTCTGGATCACCGACCCGACCGCTGGTTTGACCAATATTCGCGGCAATGTGTTCCTGGCACTCTGGGATGCGTTCCAGGCCGAGGGTATCTCGATTCCCTTCCCGCAACGCGAGGTTCGGATGCTGGAGGATGCGGCCACGCCTGTCCCGGCAGCCGGACAGGGTGGTGCCGATTGACCCCAGTACCATGCATACCGTATGGCGGTTCATTGAAAAGTCACAGACGGGTTGCTAAATTCTACCTGACCCAGCGCCGGGGATCGGTCGGCGCGCCCTATAGGAGGACGATGTCCTGTTACCTCATACAGAGGCGGCCATGCCCGCCCATGCAGGGGCCAAAATGATGGCCCAAGGCACTTATACCAGCGAACAGCTGCTGGACCGCATTCTGACCTCTCTCAACGATGACAAGGCCGAAGACCTCGTGCAGATCGACCTGCGGGGCAAGACCTCGATGGGCGATTACATGGTCATCGCCTCGGGCCGGTCGACCCGTCAGGTCTCGGCCATGGCCGAGAAGCTGGTGCAGCGGCTGAAGGAAGATTTCGGCCTCAACTCCAAGATCGAGGGCAAGGATGCCGGCGACTGGGTGTTGATCGATACCGGCGATGTGATCGTGCATATCTTCCGCCCGGAAGTGCGCGAGTTCTATCAGCTGGAAAAGATGTGGATGCCGCAGGGCGCCAAGACATCGGCCAACTAAAGGCGTCCGCCCGGCCCTGATCCCTGGGCCGGTGGGCGAATGACCCATGCGTGTCAGCATCCTCGCGGTCGGCCGTTTGCGGGCCGGACCGGAAAAATCCCTGATCGACGACTACCTGACCCGGTTCGACAGAACCGGTCGCGCGCTGGGCCTGGGGCCCGCGCGCGTGATCGAGGTCGAGGACAAGAAGAACGCCGGCATGGGCGCCGAGGCGGCACTGCTGCGCAAGGCGTTGCCGTCGGGCGCGGTTCTGTGCACCTTGGACGAGCGTGGCAAACAGCTATCCTCTCCCGATTTCGCGGACAGGCTGGCCAGCTGGCGCGACACGGGCCGTCAGGATCTGGCGCTTGTGATCGGCGGCGCCGATGGGATTGACCCCAACCTGCGGGCCGAGGCGGATTTCTCGATCTCTTTCGGCGCGATGGTCTGGCCGCACATGCTGGTTCGGGTGATGCTGGCCGAGCAGCTTTACCGCGCCGCGACCATCCTGGCCGGCAGCCCCTATCACCGGGTGTGAGCTATGGCAGAGCTGTTGATCGTCTATCACTCGCGCACCGGCGGCAGCCGCCAGATGGCCGAAGCCTGCGCCGCAGGCGCGCAGAGCGAGTTGGCCACAACGCTGCTGACTGCCGAGGCAGCAGGCCCTGAGGAGCTACTGCGCGCCAGTGGCTATGTGTTCTGCTGTCCCGAGAACCTGGCGGCGATCTCGGGCGTGATGAAGGATTTCTTTGACCGCTGCTATTACCCCGTTCTGGAACGGATCGAGGGGCGCGCCTATGCGCAGATGATCTGTGCCGGATCGGATGGGCAGAACGCCGCCCGGCAGGTGGCGCGCATCGCCACCGGCTGGCGCCTGAAAGAGGTTCAGCCGCCGCTGATCCTGTGCACCCATGCGCAAACGCCCGAGGCGATTCTGGCGCCCAAGCACATTCCCGAAGCCGAGCTTGATCAATGCCGCGACCTGGGTCAGGCGCTGGGTGCGGGTCTGGCGATGGGAATGTTCTGATCTGCCGGCGGCCTCTCTGATGTGAGGAAGGTCGCTTGATCTGGGATTGCTCTGCCATGCAGAGCTTTTGTTGAAATGGACATGAAGCGCGTCAAGCGCCGGATTTATTTTGATTTCCCATCAAGTTACGTTTTCATGCCTGGAGGCAAAGAACGAAAGAGTAGGCTTCATGGAAGATCCAGATACCAAGGGTAACACCTATCGCTTTCTCAAGGCCATGGGCGCCTGCAACAAGGGTGATTTTCCGACCGCGTTTCAATTGCTGACCGAACTTGCGAAGCTGGGAGATAGCGCCGCTCAGAACGCTCTTGGAAACATGTACTGGAGAGGCCTTGGAACACCTCGTGACAAGGCCAAGGCAGAAGACCTGTACCGAATGGCTGCTGAGCAGGGGAATGCAGACGCCCAGGTCAATCTTGGCGATATGAAACACAACAAGTACCGGCAAAGCGCACGTTTGCCGCTGATCAGCTTTTCAGATCGGGACGAGGCAGAGGCGGAGAGATGGTACAGACTGGCTGCTGAGCAGGGCAATGCCAGCGGCCAATGCGGATTGGGCACGCTGATCTCAGACAGCGCCTTGTTCAACAAGAGTAAAGCTCGGGAAGCAGCACATTGGTTTCGCCTCGCGGCGGAGCAGGGCAATGCGCGGGCACAGACCGCACTGGCCATTGCCTACTCCATGGGCATTGGCGTGGACAAAGACGAGGCAGAGGCCAAGCGGTGGTATCTGCGTGCCGCCGACCAGGGATACGCCCATGCCCAGACGAACATCGGTGAAATGTATCACTGGGGCACGGACCATGTGCAACAGGACGCGCAAGAGGCGTTGCGATGGTATCATTTGGCAGCGAGACAAGATTATGCCCAGGCGCAATACCTGATCGGACATATCTATGCGGTAGGTGATAGCGTCCCGAAGAACTGCACCATTGCCTATATGTGGTACCTTATTTCAAACGCGAACGGCTGTAACACGGCAGATTTCCTCGAAGAGATCCAAGACGAGATGACCTATGACGAGATTGTCGAGGCCGAAAAACGCGCGCGCGAACACATGAGCGCCAGTGACCAGCAAAAGGATCAAGGGGTGAGATTTTGAATCCTGGTTCACATGCGCCCGAGAACCTCGTTGCCGTTTGAAATCTGTCTGGTTTCATGCCGAGCGTCTCGTGACCAAGAAAAACCCCGCCGGCCGGGGCCGACGGAGGGAGTGAGAACCAATCGGGATCGGACGATCAGGCCGCCTGTTTCACGATCAGACTGGGAGAAACGACGTCCAGACCCAGCGCCTCGCCGACCGCGTAATAGGTCAGCTTGCCGGCATGGACGTTCAGACCGTTGAGCAGGTGCACATCGTCGGCGCAGGCCTGTTTCCAGCCCTTGTTGGCCAGCGCCAGCATGAACGGCATGGTGGCATTGCCCAGCGCGATGGTCGAGGTGCGCGCGACCGCGCCCGGCATGTTGGCCACGCAGTAATGCATGATGCCGTCGACCTCGTAGATCGGGTCGGCATGGGTGGTGGCGCGCGAGGTCTCGAAGCAGCCGCCCTGGTCGATGGCCACATCGACCAGCGCCGCACCCGGCTTCATGGTCGACAGTTGCGCGCGGCTGATCAGCTTGGGCGCCGCGGCACCGGGGATCAGGACTGCACCGATGACCATGTCGGCCTCGGACACCAGCTCGGCGGTGTTGCCTTTGGAGGCATACGAGGTCTTGAACTCGCCACGCATGGTGTCGTCAAGATAGCGCAGACGCGGCAGCGACATGTCCAGTACGGTCACATCCGCGCCCATGCCAGCGGCCACACGTGCCGCATGGGTGCCGACAACACCACCGCCGATCACAATAACCTTGGCCGGGCCCACACCGGGTACGCCACCCATCAGCACACCACGGCCACCATTGGCCTTTTGCAGGGTCCAGCTGCCGACCTGCGGCGCCAGCTTGCCGGCAACCTCGGACATCGGGGCCAGCAGCGGCAGGCCGCCATTGCGGTCGGTCACTGTCTCGTAGGCGATGCAGGTCGCGCCCGAGGCCAGCAGGTCATGGGTCTGGTCCGGATCGGGTGCCAGGTGCAGATAGGTGAACAGCAGCTGGTTCTCGCGCAGCATCTTGCGCTCGATGGCCTGCGGCTCCTTGACCTTGACGATCATGTCGGCGGTGGCAAACACCTCTTGCGCGGTGTCGACGATCCGGGCGCCGGCATCGACATAGGCGGCGTTGTCGAACCCGGCACCGGCACCGGCATTGGTTTCGATGATGACCTCATGCCCGTGCGAGACAGCCTCGCGCGCTGCATTCGGGGTCATGCCGACACGGAACTCCTGAGGTTTGATCTCCTTGGGGCATCCGATTTTCATTTCTGCGTCCTCCGTTCGCAATCTGCCCAAATATGTGGCAGATACGGGAAACAATTTCTGTGAAACTCCACTCGCCATTTCGAGAGTTTTCGGGATATTCTTCGAACTCTGAGCCAAGTGTTGCAAAGGATGTGCGCCAATGAGCCTGGACGCGACAGATCGAAAGATTCTCACCGCCCTTCAGGTGAAGGGCCGGATGTCCAATGCCGAACTGTCCGACAAGGCCAACCTGTCACCCTCGGCCTGTCACCGGCGGGTCCAGCGGCTGGAATCCGAGGGCTATATCCGCAACTACGTGGCCCTGCTGGATGCCCGCAAGATGGGCCTGCCCACCACGGTTTTCGTCGAGATCACCCTGCAAGGTCAGGCCGACGAAGTGCTGGACGCCTTTGAAAAAGCGGTGGCCCGCATCCCCGATGTGCTGGAATGCCACCTGATGGCCGGCACGGCGGATTACATCCTGAAGGTGGTGGCCGAAAACACCGAGGATTTCGCCCGCATTCACCGCCAGCACCTCTCCCGCCTGCCGGGGGTGGCGCAGATGCAAAGCTCGTTCGCACTTCGAACCGTCTTCAAGACAACGGCGCTACCGGTCTGAGCATTGCAGCACCCTTGCATCCGCAAGGAGCAGGCGCATATTTGCACCAACAGTGGCCGGTTTTTGATTTCCCGCAACGAAATTGCCATCTGTCTGTGACATGCAAGGGTCATACGCGCCCAGCAAGGGCAGACGGAGCAACTGTATTGAGAGGAGCGCATTTTGACCCATGAATCCGACGACCCCAGCTTGGATTGGCTCGAGGCCGAATTGGAGGATTCGCTGGACGAGGATTTCGAGATCGAATTCAGCGAGCCGATGCTGTCGATGGAAATCCGCCGGATCTACAAGGATCAGCGCCCTGACCTGCTTGACCGGCAGGTCTATTTTCGCAACCTGCTGCGGCTTCAGGCCGAACTGATCAAGTTGCAGGATTGGGTGCAGCATACGAATTCCAAGGTGCTGATCATCATGGAAGGCCGCGACGCGGCCGGTAAAGGCGGGGTGATCAAGCGGATTACCCAGCGGTTGAACCCCCGTGTTGCACGGGTGGTCGCCCTGCCCGCCCCGTCGCGCCGCGAGCAGAGCCAGTGGTATTTCCAGCGCTACGTGCCCTATCTGCCCTCGGGCGGGGAAATGGTGCTGTTCGATCGGTCCTGGTACAACCGTGCCGGGGTCGAGCGGGTGATGGGCTTTGCCACCGAGGATCAGGTCGAACAATTCTTCCAGGACGTTCCCGAATTCGAGCGCATGCTGGTGCGGTCGGGGATCATCCTGCTGAAATACTGGTTCTCGATCACCGACGAGGAACAGCAGCTGCGATTCCTGATGCGGGTGCATGACCCGATGAAACAGTGGAAACTGTCGCCCATGGACCTGGAAAGCCGGATCCGCTGGGAACAGTATACCAAGGCAAAGGAAGAGATGTTCGCGCGCACCAACATCCCCGAGGCGCCTTGGTACATTGTCGAGGGCAACGACAAGAAGCGCGAGCGGCTGAACTGCATCGAGCACCTGTTGTCCAAGATACCCTACGAGGACATCCCGCACGAAAAGGTCACGCTGCCCGACCGCCGTTACAACCCCGACTACGAGCGCCAGGTGCTGCCGGACGAGCTTTACGTTCCAAAGGTGTATTGACCCAGAGCGTTTCATTGCCTCGAATGTCCTTGTCATTTCGCGCCACCGCCACAGGCAGATCGGAGCGATCAAACCGGGAGAACGCGCATGTTTCAGGCAAGCAAGGTGGCCATCGTTGGATTGGCATTTGGGGCATTTCTGGCGCCGGCATTTGCGGCGCCGGCACAAGAGGCTGTGGACCGGACCTTCGAACGGATTGCTGCCGGTGTGAGCCGAGCTGGCCTTGAACCGGTTGTCGATATCGACCACGCACGCCTCGCTGCCGAAGCGGGGGTCGAGATGCCGCCCTCTCGGGTCCAACTGTTCTCGGACGCCGCAGTCAACTCGGCCCTGTTGGCGCAGGACCTCAGCACCGGGCTTGATCTGCCGTTCCGGGCGCTGACCTATGCCGGGGCGGACGCGGTGCAGGTGAGCTATACATCCGCCGATTTCCTGAAACGTCGGTATGGCCTCGACGACACCGAGGCGCTGGCCGCCTTTGATGCCGCGTTGGCCCCTGCGCTTGACGGGTTGGACGGGGTCGAGCCGGTGCCGGTGCCGACCGAGGGTCTGGCCGACGGTTACGGCATTCTCACCCTGCAAAGCGCCCATGACGTACCTGAAACCGTTGCCCGCCTGCGCGCCATCGTCAACGCGCAATCCGATACGGTCTGGTTCGGCGAGGTCGATTTCACCGCCGAGGCGGCGGCGCTTGGCGTCGATCTGCCGCCCGCTGTGCTTCTGCTCTTTGGCGGACCGGCACCCGGTGGCGTTGCCATGGCCAAGTTCCCGTCGATCGGCGTCGACGCCTTTTGCCAGAAACTCTTTGTCCATGCCGCGCCCGAAGGCGGTTCGGTGGTGCTGTTCAACAGTATCGTGGCGCTGGCCGAACTGCACTACGGCACTTCGGCGCCGCCGCATGCGATGCTGGATGAACGGTTGACCGCAACCTTTGCCAAGGCGCTGGAATAGGCTGCGCAGGGGGGCGCTGCCCCCCACGCCTGCGGCGCTCCCCCCGGAGTATTTTGAGCGAAATGAAGAGGCGGGCGCGTTTAGGGGTCGGTGGCGCCCAGCGTTTCGATATTGTCGAGGATGCGCCGCAGATAGGTGGTGAGCGCGTCGACCTCCTCTGGCGTGAAGCCGTCGAGCAGGCGGCGCTGGCGCTCCAGCGCGCTGTCGAGGATACGGCCATGCATCCGGCGCCCAGCCTCGGTCAGGGTCCAGTGGCGGCGCCGTTCGTCGCCGTCTCGGGCCGCCGCCAGCCCCAGCGTTTCCAGACGTCGCAAAGAGCGGCTCACTGCCGCCTTGTCGATGCCGATGGTGCGCGCGGCATGCGAGACCGAGCTGTCCGGCTCGCGCGTCAGCATCACCAGCATGCGCCAGTCCATCGCGCCGATGCCGAATTCGGACCGGTAATGCCGCGCTGCCGCTCGAGTGAACCGGTTACCGGCAAAGGTGAGCAGGACCGTGGGCGAGCGGGTAAAACTGAGCGTTGCGGCGGCGGGGCCATCCGCCGTTCCGTCGGGGTGGACAAGGAACAGGTCGTCGGAAAGGTCGGTGGTCATGGGCTCCTGATCCTGATGCCGTTGCACCGTAATGCGTTTGTGTTGACACGACAACAGGCTCTGCGCAGAGTGATCAAATGTTGACATGACAACAGGGAGTCGCGCCATGTCGGATGCACCCGTCTACGAGATCGACCCGGGCGCCTTCTGGGCCGATCCCTATCCCGATCTGAAACGGATGCGAGCCGAGGCGCCCATCGCCTATGTGCCGCAACTGGGCGCAACGCTGATTACCCGGCGCGATGACATTTTCGAGCAGGAGAAGCGGGTCGAGGTGTTCTCCTCGGACCAGCCGCAGGGGCTGATGACCGTGCTGATGGGCCAGAACATGATGCGCAAGGATGGCGCGGCGCATATGGCCGAGCGCAAGGCGATCTTTCCCACGGTCTCGCCCAAGACGGTGAAACAGGTATGGACCGCGCAGTTCCGCGCTGCCACCGAGCGGGTTCTGGATGATCTGGCCCCGCGCGGCGCCTGCGACCTGGTGCGCGACTATGCCATGCCGGTCTCGGCCGAGGCGCTCAAGGTGATCACCGGGCTGACCAACATGACCGCCGCCGAGATGGATCGGGTCAGTCAGGGCATGATCGACGGCTGCGCCAATTACGCGGGTGATCCAGCGGTCGAGGCGCGCTGTCACGACTGCACCGCCTCGATCGACGCCCATATCGACGCGATGATCCCGGTGCTGGATGCCGCCCCGGACCATTCGCTGCTCTCGGTCCAGCGCCGCGCGGGCCTCAGCGACGCGCAGACCCGCGCCAATATCAAGCTGGCCATATCGGGCGGCCAGAACGAGCCGCGCGACGCCATCGCCGGCACGGCCTGGGCGGCGCTCAGCCACCCGGAGGCGCTGGCCCGGCTGCGGTCGGGCGCCGTACCCTGGCTGCGCGCGTTCGAGGAATATGCCCGCTGGATCTCGCCCATTGGCATGTCGCCGCGCCGGGTGGCACAGCGCGCCACGGTGCAGGGTGTGACACTGGAGCCCGAGGACCGGGTGTTTCTGATGTTCGGATCGGGCAATCGCGACGAAAGCATTTTCACCAATCCAGACCGCTTCGACCTGGATCAGGATATTGCTGCGGCGATCTCTTTTGGCGCCGGGCCGCATTTCTGCGCCGGGGCCTGGGCATCAAAAGCGCTGATCGGAGAAGTGGCGCTGCCGCTCCTCTTCAAGCGGTTACCGGGCCTCGCACTGGATGGCGAGGCCCGGTTCGGCGGCTGGGCCTTCCGAGGTCCGATCACGGTGCCGGTTCGCTGGGAACCGGCACCGCGGGAGGGTTGATCAGAACAGGAAGTCCTGCGCGTCCAGCATGTCCATCTGGACACCGCACAGGGTCAGGCTGTTGCCCGCCGCGTCGGTGATCACCGAGTCGCCATCCACTTCACTAAGGTGGTTGGCCTTGAGATCATCGAAGTCGGCGATGCCATCAGCCTTGCCGAGATCGACAATGTCGGCCTGACCGCGTTCGCCGAAGTCAAAGACGACATCCTTGCCGGTCGAGAAGTGGAAGGTATCCGCCCCTGCGCCGCCCAGCATGTGGTCGTCGCCTTCGCCGCCATCGATCACGTCCTTGCCGCGACCACCGGCTATGAAGTCATCTCCCTTGCCACCGGCGAGCATGTCCTTGCCCCGGCCGCCAAAGAGCATGTCATCGCCGTCACCCCCAGCAAGCTTGTCCTTGCCGTGGCCACCGATCATGATGTCATCGCCCGCATCACCCCAGAAGATGTCCATGCCGCGACTACCGATCATGATATCGTTGCCGCCATTGCCACGGGCCTGTCCGCCGGCCTTATCGGCAATGATCAAATCCGGCCCATCGCCCCCGTCGCAAGCGTTTCCGGGTTCCGGCGTCGGCTCGGGTTCCGGCGTCGGCTCGGGCTCCGGCGCCGGCTCGGGGGTCGGCTCCGGCTCGGGCGTCGGCTCCGGCTCGGGCGTCGGCTCCGGCTCGGGCGTCGGCTCCGGCTCGGGCGTCGGCTCTGGCTCGGGCGTCGGTTCAGGCGTCGGTTCAGGCGTCGGTTCGGGCGCGGGCGTCGGCGCACCTGTATCCAATTCCACCTCGGCATCGGTACGCGCGAAATTCTGGGTTACCATGACGGCGTCATAGCCTTCGAATTCACCGCGCTCGATTCCAATCCCCACCAGCGTCACGTCGGGGTTAAGGATGTTGGCCCGGTGACCAGGGCTGTTCATCAGCGAATCGTGCAGGTTCTGCACATCATCCGACAGGCCCGGCGCGCCGCGCTCGCTCTGCCAGGCGATATTCTCGGCCCAGATCGAGTTGCCTTCGAACTTGAACCCGGTCTTCTCGATACGATCCCCCGGCGAGCTGCCATTGACGCCGGTATGCGAGAACACATCACGGTCCAGCATCCACTGGCTGTGATCCTCGGAAGCGTCGTTGAGCTTGAGTTCGAGCTGGACGGGGTTCAATCCCCGCGATGTCCGCTCGTCATTGATAAGTTCCAGCATTTCTCTTTCGAGAGTACTTGCCTGTGACATGGTCAAAAGTCCTGTTGCTGTGTTGAGTGGCTACGTCTTGGCGCAGGAGCGCGCGGCGGCATAGACGGACAGCTTCCAAGGGGGATTCGCGGCGCCGCCTTGCCAGAGGATGCCGATCCGCTGCGCGGGAAGGTGCACGGCCAACACCCCGTATCCGGCCCCGGCGGAGCGTCGCGCGCGCACGACCCTGTGTTCGGCAGAAAACCGGCTCCGGCGGCCAGGACGGGGCCGGTTCGCGACCCTCCTGTCGCCCCGCGACAAGACCGACGATTCGATCTGGGGCGTGATGACGGTAGCCTCAGGAGACATGCACGATGACCGCCGCCGATCCGAATCTCTCCGCGGGGGCGGACCAGCCCGAGGGCGCGACCACGCTGAGAGGTATCCTGTTCCTGCTGCTCGCCACCACGATCTTTCCGATCCAGGACGTGATCATCAAGAGCCTCAGCAACGATTTCGCAGTGCATCAGATCGTGTTCTGGCGCTCGGTCTTTGCCCTGCCGGTTGCGCTTGCGATGGCCCGTTACGAAGGCGCGCCCTGGCCACTCAAGATCGGGTCGTGGCCGTTGCAACTGACCCGTGCGGTGGCGGCGTTTTCCTCCTATCTCGTCTATTACATGGCGCTGGCCGCCATCGGTCTGGCCGAGACCGCCGCCATTACCTTCTCCACCCCCATCTTTGTCACCCTGTTGGCGGCGGTGTTCCTGGGCGAGCGGATCGGCATCTGGCGCTGGCTGGCGGTGCTTCTCGGCATGGCGGGGGTGCTGGTGATCGTGCAACCGGGGGCGGCGGTGTTCGAACCGGCGGCGTTGCTGGCACTGGCGGCGGCGCTGTTCTATGCCGTCTCGATCATCGCCACCCGGCGACTGGGCAACCGCACCAATGGTGGCACCATGACGCTGGTGACCCTGCTGGTCTATATCGTCGGCGGCACCGTGCTGGGGCTGGTGTTCTCGGGACTCGAGACTGCCTCGCCGCACCCGAGCCTTGCCTTCCTCTACCGCGACTGGATCGCGCCCGCGCCGATGGACTGGCTGGCGCTGGCGGCGTTGGGGGTGACATCGGGCATCGGCTTCTTCGCGCTCAGCCAGGCCTATCGCATGGCCGAGGCCAGCGTCGTCACCCCGTTCGAATACACCTACCTGCCCTGGGCGGTGCTATGGGGCTATGTGGTGTTCGGGGTGCTGCCGGTGATGTCCACCTGGATCGGGCTCTTGCTGATCGTTGGCTCGGGCCTTCTGATCCTGTTCCGCGAGACGATGCGCGGTCGCCGCATCGTCCGCCGGCGCGGCCTCGGCGTCATGCGTCAGCGATAGGCGCACCGCGCGCGGTCAGCCACCAGGTCTCCAGCCTGCCGATCCCCTTGATCTCGACCGCCCCGCGCGGTTCGAAGTCATAGGCGTCCTTCAGCGCCTCACGCGCGGCGGCGGTGACCTGGATACGGCCAGGCTGGCCGTGGCTTTCCATTCGGCTGGCGGTGTTCACCGTGTCGCCCCAGACGTCGTAGAACAGCTTCTGGTGCCCGATCACGCCCGCGACCACGGGGCCGGCGTGCAGGCCGATGCGGATCTCGATCGCCTCGCCGATCTCATCCGATAGGGCGCGCAGGGCATCCAGCATGTCGAACGCCATTTCGGCCACCCGATGAACGGGGCGGTCGACCGGCTGGGGCAGACCGGCAGCGACCATGTAGGCATCGCCGATGGTCTTGATCTTCTCCAGCCCGTGTTTGGCGGCCAGTTCGTCGAAGGTCGAGAAGATACGGTTGAGGAAGCTCACCAGCTCCTCGGGTGCCATCCGGGCCGAGCGCGGGGTGAAGTCCACGATATCGGCAAACAGGATCGCGGTGTGATCTAGGCTGTCGGCGATGGTCTGGTCGGGCGCGTCCTTGAGCCGCGCGGCGATCTCGGTGGGGAGGAGGTTGTAGAGCAGGGCCTCGGAGCGGGCATGTTCGGCTTCGAGCGCGTCTTCGGCGGTTTCGGCGCGGGAAAGACTTATGTGTCCAATGGTTAGTATTATTGACGCCGTAGTGGCGAGGACGCCAATCAACAAGATTGTTTGTGCAAAAGCTTCTCGGGCGGGTAGAAGAGCGGCTTCTTCCAGAAAGACAAAGCAGCCCAATAACGTCCCAACTAAGATCGCAGTGAGCGCGATGGACAATCGAAGTCTTGTTGTTCCTAAGCCCAAATTCATAACCGATGGGCCAGTCAGCATGAATAGCTGAATACCCGAGTCTGCACCTAGCAGGTAAGTCAAAAGCGGGTAATGCACACAGCTGGAGGCCGTGGACAGTACAGCCATCCGTGCCGGGCTCTTTGCATAGATAAAGGGGCCTTGCAGAAACGACGCTCCAAAGGTGGCGCTTACGATTGCCGCCGGCCACAGCATAAGATCAATCATAAGGTACGCCGCAGCGAAAAGGTAAGCGTTCATGAATGCCAGAAGGCTGAAAAGGTTCACAGCATATTGCGCGCGCTTCTGCCTTCGTTCGTGTTTGTTCATTCCTGCCAGCCCATACTCAAGATACCACGCCAGCCAGCGCGGCAATCGGGATGTGAACTCGGGTTGAACCTCCGCCAAATCCGGCGCCTCCTTGATCGAATGCGCCCAGCCTAGCCCAATCTCGCGCGGCGAGTCAGGTCCTTTGCACCAGCCACCAGGTCTCCAGCCTGCCGATCCCCTTGATCTCGACCGCCCCGCGCGGGTCGAAATCGTAGGCGTTCTTCAGCGCCTCACGCGCGGCAGCGGTGACCTGAATACGACCAGGCTGGCCGTGGCTTTCCATCCGGCTGGCGGTGTTCACCGTGTCGCCCCAGACGTCGTAGAACAGCTTCTGGTGCCCGATCACGCCCGCGACCACGGGGCCAGCGTGCAGTCCGATGCGGATGTCGATGGGGTCGTTCAGTTCAGCGGAGAGGTCCCTCAGGGCATCCAGCATGTCGAACGCCATTTCGGCCACCCGATGAACGGGGCGGTCGATCGGGTGAGGCAGACCGGCTGCGACCATGTAGGCATCGCCGATGGTCTTGATCTTTTCCAGCCCGTGTTTCGCGGCCAGTTCGTCGAAGGTAGAGAAGATGCGGTTGAGGAAGCTCACCAAGTCCTCGGGTGTCATCCGGGCCGAGCGCGGGGTGAAATCGACGATATCGGCAAAAAGGATCGCGGTGTGGTCGAGGCTGTCGGCGATGGTCTGGTCGGGGGCGTCCTTGAGGCGGGCGGCGATCTCGGTGGGGAGCAGGTTGTAGAGCAGGGCCTCGGAGCGGGCATGTTCGGCTTCGAGCGCGTCTTCGGCGCGCTCGGCGCGCTGAAACGCGACATATCCGAACGCCAGAATGAGCAGGCCGACCCAAATGACTGAAGTTGACATCAGCAGCGCCTGTAGAATTGGCTGCTGTGCCGCTTGAAGAGCTGGCGCGCCGAAACAGAACACACTTAACAGGATGGCTACGATTCCAATCAGTGTCGTCGAAAAAAGATGAATCGGTTTTCCGGGTCCAAGAACTGCAAGCCAGATTGCGGGTATCAGCAGAAGGTAAAGGTAAAGCCCTGTTTCAGTCCCGACCAGGTAAGTCTGAAACGAAAAGGCAGCGCAGGAAAACACCGTGCTGAGCGCAATTGTTGCATTTGGGTAGCGATTGAAGGCAAACGGCAGAATGAAGAACTGCACTCCCAAGGCCACCGCTACCGCACAAGTTGGCCATAGTTCCGGGTCATAGAGGAAAAAGCCGCCAGAATAGAGAACAGACGTGAGAACCGACAAAGCCATTATCACATTGCCCGTGAATTGCCGTCGCTGATCACGCTTTGTTTTTCCTTCAACCCCATACTCAAGATACCACGCCAGCCAGCGCGGCAATCGCGATGTGAACTCGGGTTGAACCTCTGCCAAATCCGGCGCCTCCTTGATCGAATGCGCCCAGCCTAGCCCAATCTCGCGCGGCGAGTCAGGTCCTTTGCGCCAGCCACCAGGTCTCCAGCCTGCCGATCCCCTTGATCTCGACCGCCCCGCGCGGTTCGAAGTCATAGGCGTCCTTCAGCGCCTCACGCGCGGCGGCGGTGACCTGGATACGGCCAGGCTGGCCGTGGCTTTCCATTCGGCTGGCGGTGTTCACCGTGTCGCCCCAGACGTCGTAGAACAGCTTCTGGTGCCCGATCACGCCCGCGACCACGGGGCCGGCGTGCAGGCCGATGCGGATCTCGATCGCCTCGCCGATCTCATCCGATAGGGCGCGCAGGGCGGCAAGCATGTCGAACGCCATTTCGGCCACCCGATGAACGGGGCGGTCAACGGGCTGGGGCAGGCCGGCGGCGACCATGTAGGCGTCGCCGATGGTCTTGATCTTTTCCAGCCCGTGTTTCGCGGCCAGTTCGTCGAAGGTCGAGAAGATACGGTTGAGGAAGCTCACCAGTTCCTTGGGCGCCATCCGGGCCGAGCGCGGGGTGAAATCGACGATATCGGCAAACAGGATCGCGGTGTGGTCGAGGCTGTCGGCGATGGTCTGATCGGGCGCGTCCTTGAGCCGTCCGGCGATCTCTGTCGGGAGCAGGTTGTAGAGCAGGGCCTCGGAGCGGGCGTGTTCGGCTTCGAGCGCGTCTTCGGCGGTTTCGGCTTGAAGAAAAGCGACATAAGCGACCGCTATTGAAAGTATGCACGTCCCAAAAACAGAAAGAATGATCAATGTGGTCTGCAGGCTCTTTGAATTGCCTGCTGCAAGTGCCGGTTCCCCATTGATGAGAAGAATCGCTACAATAGTGCCAGAGCAAATGACTACAGCTGTGGTTAGGTGCGTGCGCCACGCTGGTCCGAGAACCACAAGTATTGCGCCGGGAACGATCAAGAGAAAAAAGTATAGGCCAGACCCCGATCCAAGAAGATAGGTGAGCCAAAAGAAAAAGCCGCACGACCCCAATACGACGTAAAGCAAGGTCAGTGTTTTAGGCAGAGCATGAAAAACAGCGGGCAAACTGAGGTAAAAAAATGTAACAAGGCTGGCGACGAAAGCAGCTGGCCAGAGACGCCAGTCAAAAAGCAAATAACCAGCTACGAAGGCCGATGTATTTAAACCTCCGGTAAGTGAAATAACGTTCAGAGCAAAGTGTTTGCGCCGCTGACGCTTTCCTTCCCCCTCCAGCCCATACTCAAGATACCACGCCAGCCAGCGCGGCAATCGCGATGTGAACTCGGGTTGAACCTCCGCCAAATCCGGCGCCTCCTTGATCGAATGCGCCCAGCCTAGCCCAATCTCGCGCGGCGCGTCAGGTCTTTTGCACCAGCGACGACGCGGCAAGAGCGGCTGAAATGTGATGCCGGAGCCTGTACAAAACGGTCAAAACCCCAAAAAACGACAAACCCCCGAGGCCGGGCCACGGGGGTCGTCAAATAGTGTCATCCAAAGCCGGACGAGAGCGAATGCCTTAGAGCATGCCTTCGCGCTGTGCTTTCTTGCGTGCCAGTTTACGGGCACGGCGGATCGCTTCAGCCTTCTCGCGCGCTTTTTTCTCGGACGGCTTCTCGAAATGTTGCTTGAGCTTCATCTCGCGGAAGACACCCTCACGCTGCAGCTTTTTCTTCAGGGCACGAAGCGCCTGATCGACGTTGTTGTCGCGAACACTAACCTGCATGTGGTTTTCACCACCTTTCTAAGTTGAGTTGCAAGGATTTGCAGGAGCCCGCCGTATAGCAAAGCGGGACCAAGTTGTCTAGATAGGGATCAGAACAAGGAGATCACCCATGTCCCTGACCTATGAAGAGGCCCGGAACCGCCTGCTGGATGCGGCGCTGGCCCATGTCGCCTTTGACGGCTGGACCGAGGAAACCTTTCGTGCGGCGGTCGCCGATGCCGGGCTGGACATGGATTTCGCCCGCGCCATCTGCCCGCGTGGGGCGGTCGATCTGGCGCTGGCCTATCATGCGCGGGGCGATGCGGCGATGCTGGAGCGGTTGGCCTCCGAAGATCTTTCGGACCTCCGATTCCGCGACCGGATTGCGGCGGCGGTGCGGTTCCGGCTTGAGGCGGTCGAGGACAAAGAGGCGGTGCGCCGTGGTGTGACCCTCTTTGCCCTGCCCGCCCATGCGAGCGAAGGGGCAAAGGCGATCTGGCAGACCTGCGATGCGATCTGGACCGCGTTGGGCGATACCTCGGACGACGTGAACTGGTATACCAAACGTGCCACGCTATCGGCGGTCTATTCGGCGACCGTGCTCTATTGGTTGGGGGATGAGAGCCCGGCGCACGAGGCGACTTGGGAATTCCTCGACCGGCGCATCGACAATGTGATGCAGTTCGAAAAGTTTAAGGCGGATGTGCAGAAGAACCCGCTGTTGAAACCGTTTCTGGCTGGTCCCAACTGGTTGGCCTCGCAGATGCGGGCGCCACGGGCCAAGGATGGTCTGCCCGGCTCGCTGGGCTGACGCGCGAAGAACGCCCGCAAGCGCTTGATGAGCGCACGGCCGCGATGATTGCAAATAGCAAACTACAGGAGTTTCCATGTCCCAGCAGATGCGTGCGGTTGAAATCAGCAAGCCCGGCGGGCCCGAGGTTCTGCAGCTGACCCAGCGCCCGCGGCCCGAACCGGGCCACGGCCAGGTGGTGATAAGGGTCGCCTATGCCGGCGTGAACCGGCCCGACGCGTTGCAGCGGGCGGGGGCCTATGATCCGCCACCCGGTGCCAGCGACCTGCCCGGGCTGGAATGTTCGGGCGAGGTGATCGCCGTGGGTCCCGGCGCCGAAGATGTCGCCGTGGGCGACAAGGTCTGCGCGCTGCTGCCCGGCGGTGGCTATGCCGACTATGTGGTCACGCCCGCCGCCCATTGCCTGCCGGTGCCGCAAGGCATGGCCCTGCGCGAGGCGGCCTGCCTGCCCGAGACCTATTTCACCGTCTGGTCCAATGTGTTTACCCGTGGCGGGCTCAAGGCGGGCGAGCGGTTTCTGGTGCATGGCGGGTCCAGCGGGATCGGCACGACCGCGATTCAGCTGGCACATGCCTTTGGCGCGCGGGTCTTTGCCACGGCCGGATCGGATGACAAATGTCGCGCCTGCCTGGACCTGGGTGCCGAACGGGCAATCAATTATCGCGACGAGGACTTCGTCAAGGTGATGCGGGCCGAGGGTGGCGCCGATCTGATCCTCGACATGGTGGGCGGCGATTATATTCCTCGCAATGTCAAGGCGTTGGCCGAGGATGGACGGCTGGTGCAGATCGCTTTCCTTCAGGGGCCTGTGGTCGAGCTGAACTTTGCCCTGATGATGGTCAAGCGGTTGACCCTGACCGGCAGCACATTGCGTCCGCAAAGCGATCTGGCCAAGGCGGATATCGCCCGCGACCTGCGCGAGGCGGTCTGGCCGCTGCTTGACGCGGGGCGAGTTGCACCGGTCATGGACAGCGAGTTCGACCTGAGCGAGGCCGCCGCCGCCCATGCGCGGATGGAAAGTTCGGGCCATATCGGCAAGATCGTTCTCAAGGTCGCCTGAAACCCCGCCCGTCCGGCTTGTCCCGGCGGGCGCGCCTGCTAGGGTTATTCCCAACGAGGGAGGACCCAGATGAGCGAGACGGCAAAAACCGTGGTGATCGAGGCCTTTGGCGGCCCCGAGGTTCTGCAATTGCGTGACCTGCCCGTGGGGGATCCGGGGCCGGGAGAATTGCGTATCCGGCATCATGCCTGCGGGCTGAACTTTATCGACGTCTATCAGCGCACGGGGCTATATCCCTTGGCGCTTCCCCATGCGCTAGGGATGGAGGCGGCCGGTGTGGTCGAGGCGGTGGGCGAGGGGGTCACTCATCTGAAACCGGGCGACCGGGCCGCTTATGCCGCCACCCCTCCGGGGGCCTATACCGAGGCGCGGGTGATGCCGGCGGCGCAGGTCTGCCCGCTGCCTGACGAGATCTCCTTCGATCAGGCGGCCGCGATGATGCTCAAGGGGTTGACGGTCGACTACCTCTTCCATCGCACCACGCCTTTGTCGCGGGGCGATACCGTGCTGTTCCATGCGGCGGCGGGCGGCGTTGGCCTGATCGCCTGCCAATGGGCCAAATCCGAAGGCATCACCCTGATCGGCACAGCGGGCAGCGACGAGAAATGCGCGCTGGCCAAGGCGCATGGCGCGACGCATGTCATCAATTACCGGACCGAGAATTTCACCGATCGGGTACGAGAGCTGACCGGTGGCAAGGGTGTCGACGTGGTGATGGATTCGATCGGCGCGGACACGTTCGAAGGGTCGCTGGACTGCCTCAAGCCACTGGGCATGATGATTTCCTTTGGCAATGCCTCGGGGCCGGTGCCGCCAATCAGCATTGGTATCCTTGGTCAAAAGGGCAGTCTGAAGATCACCCGCCCGACGCTCTTTACCCATATTGCCGACCATGCCGCCTGTCAGGCGATGGCGCGGCGTCTGTTTGGCAAGGTGACGGGCGGCGAGGTCAAGATCCGGATCGACCAGCGTTTCCCGCTGGATCGGGTGGCCGATGCCCATCGCGCACTTGAAGCGCGCCAGACCACCGGCAGCACCATTCTGGAACTGTAAGCCATACGTGATAATCCTTGCGCCGCCCCATCCGGCGGGGCAAGGAAGTGGCATGGATCAGCTTGACCGTCAGATCGTCGCGGCGCTGCAACACAATGCGCGCGAATCGACCACCAAGATCGCCGCGCGCCTGGGCGTGGCCCGCACCACCGTGCACGAACGCATCACCCGGATGGAGGCGCGCGGCGTGATCGCGGGCTATTCCGTGGTGCTGCGCGAACCCCAGGATGAAAGCAAGGTTCAGGTCGTCGTGCTGCTGGAAGTGCAGCAGAAAGAGACCACGCGCATCGTCAAGCGGCTCGAATCCTATCCCGAGATCAAACTCTGCCTGTCGATCAATGGCGAATACGACCTGCTGCTCTCGGCCGAGGCGCCCAGGATCGAGGATCTGGACATTCTGGTCGACGAAGTTGGGGCCATTCCCGGCATCTTGCGCACAAATACATTTGTGGTCTTTGGGCGGCGGATTGATCGAACCTGACATAATGTCAAGAAACCCGTCATAACAACGGATATCCGAGTCGTTTCGACACTCTGCTCCCTACAGATCGAACAGCCGCCACGCCATCCTGATGTCAGTATCAAGGAGACGTGCCATGCGCTGGAATATTTGTGTCGTCGGGGCCGGGAAGATCGGCCAGATGATCGCCGCTTTGCTCAAGACTTCATCCCATTACTCGGTCACCGTGGCAGATCATGATCTGGCCGCGCTGGCGGTGCTGAATCGGATGGGGGTTGCCACCAAACAGGTGGATGCCAAGGATGAGGCCGGGCTGGCCAAGGCGCTGGGCGGGTTCGATGCAGTGATTTCGGCCGCACCGTTCTTTCTGACGCCGGTCATCGCCAAGGCGGCCAAGGTCGCTGGCGCCCATTACTTCGACCTGACCGAGGATGTGGCCGCAACAAACGCAGTGCGCGCCCTGGCCGAGGACAGCCAGACCGCGTTCATGCCGCAATGCGGATTGGCGCCGGGCTTTGTCGGCATCGCCGGGGCGGCGCTGGCGGCTGAATTCGACGAGATCGACAGCCTGCATATGCGGGTGGGGGCGCTGCCGCTCTATCCGACCAATGCGCTGAAATACAATCTGACCTGGTCCACCGACGGGCTGATCAACGAATACTGCAACCCTTGCGATGCCATCGTGAATGGCCAGCTGGTCAAGACCGCGCCGCTGGAGGATTACGAGATCCTCGGCCATGACGGGGTGGAGTACGAATGCTTCAACACCTCGGGAGGGCTGGGCACGCTGCCCGAGACGCTGGACGGCAAGGCGCGCGCGGTCTCGTACCGCTCGATCCGCTATCCGGGTCACCGCGATATTCTGCGCCTGCTGCTGAACGATCTGGGTCTGGAGCGTCGCCGCGACCTGCTCAAGGACATTTTCGAAACGGCGCTGCCGCGCACCGATCAGGACGTGGTGCTGGTCTATTGCACCGCCAAGGGGCGGATCGGCGGCCAGCTGCGTGAAAAGAGCCTTATCAACAAGTCCTATTCCCGCGTCGTCGACGGCCAGGTCTGGAGCGCGATCCAGATCACCACCGCCGCCGGTGTGCTGGGCGTGGTCGACCTGATGCGAAGCGGAACGCTGCCCGCCAAGGGGTTTGTCCGGCAGGAACAGGTCAAATTCGCCGATTTTCTCGAAACCGAATTCGGCCGCCTGTATCGGGCGGGCGATCTGACTGCACAGAACAAGGCTGCTTGAAACATGAAAGATATCGTCATGACCGCTGAAACCGTATTGCAGCAACTGGGCCTTGGTGCCGCCGATCTGACCGGGGGCAGCATCCGCGTCGCCTCTCCGATTGATGGCCGTGTTCTGGGCGAGGTGCACGAAACGCCGTTGTCCGAAATGGGTGCTGTGCTGGACCGGGCTAAATCGGCCTTCAAGATCTGGCGCAGTGTACCCGCGCCGCGTCGGGGTGAGTTGATCCGCCTGCTGGGCGAAGAACTGCGTGCCTCGAAAGAGGCGCTGGGCGCGCTGGTCAGTTGGGAGGCGGGCAAGATCACCTCCGAAGGGTTGGGCGAAGTGCAGGAGATGATCGACATCTGCGATTTCGCCGTCGGCCTGTCGCGGCAGCTTTACGGGCTGACCATCGCCAGCGAGCGTCCGGGTCACCGGATGATGGAAACCTGGCATCCGGCCGGACCGGTCGGCGTGATCTCGGCCTTCAACTTTCCCGTTGCCGTCTGGTCCTGGAATGCAGCGCTGGCGATTGTCTGCGGCGATCCGGTGATCTGGAAGCCGTCGGAAAAGACCCCGCTGACGGCGCTCGCCTGTCAGAAGATCTTTGACAGGGCGGTCGCACGGTTCGGCGATGCGCCCGAGAGGCTGTTGCAGACCCTGATCGGTGGGGCCGATCTGGGCAAGGCATTGGTCGAGAGCGAGGACGTGCCGATCATCTCGGCCACCGGTTCGACGCGCATGGGTCGTGCCGTGGCGCCCATTGTGGCGGCACGGTTCGGCAAGTGCATTCTGGAGCTGGGCGGCAACAATGCGATGATCGTTGGCCCCTCGGCCGATCTGGAAATGGCGGTTCGCGCCATCGTGTTCTCGGCGGTGGGAACCGCGGGTCAGCGCTGTACCACGCTGCGCCGCTTGATCGCGCATAACTCGATCAAGGACGAGTTGGTCGCGCGTTTGAAGAAGGCTTATGCAGGTTTGCCGATCGGCAACCCGCTGACCGAAGGCACGTTGATTGGGCCGCTGGTGGATGAGGCATCTGGCAACGCGATGACTGCGGCGCTGAAATTGGCCCAGGCTGAAGGCGGTGTTGTCTTTGGCGGCGCGCGTGTCACCGAGGGCATGCCTGCGGGTGGTGTCTACATGCAACCCGCGATCGTCGAAATGCCGGGACAGAGCGCCACCGTAAAGACCGAGACCTTTGCGCCGATCCTTTATGTGATGGGTTATGATAGTTTCGAAGAGGCGATTCATATCCAGAACGACGTCCCTCAGGGCCTCAGCTCTTGTGTATTCACACTGAACATGCGCGAAGCTGAGCAGTTCCTGTCGGCGGCGGGTTCGGATTGCGGCATTGCCAATGTGAACATCGGCCCCTCAGGGGCCGAAATCGGCGGAGCTTTCGGCGGTGAAAAGGAAACTGGTGGCGGTCGAGAGAGTGGCTCGGACGCGTGGAAAGCTTATATGCGCCGACAAACAAATACCGTGAACTATTCCGCTGACCTGCCGCTTGCTCAGGGCGTGAAGTTCGACATCTAATTCTGAATGACCCCGGCCCCGCCTAAGGGCGGGGCCGGGGAGCAGGCGGTCACGCTTCGCCGGTAGGATTGGCGAGGCCCCGAATAGCGGTTGCTTGGACTATTTCGAAACGGTGAGCCTGCAGCTACTCGTTCTCCTAGGCTCGAAGGCCATAAAGTATAATTAAATCAGACATATAGATTGTTTTTCAATTTTTTTCTATTTTTGTATTTTTGTGCTTGCGACTCTTTTTGGTTGGGCCTAGAACCCCCTTCACCGGCGGCGCTGAGGTGCTGCG